>CAZMWA010000049.1:0-13949 GCA_964569405.1 uncultured Vicinamibacteraceae bacterium
CCTGCGCTGCTGCAAGCTCAGCGGCCGCTTCGAGGATTTCTGGGAGCGACGAGCCGCGAACGCCGCCTGAGAGTCATCTCACAAATCTGACGTGCACCCGTCCCGGACCCTCAGCGGCCGGCGGCCACCCACGTGCGCGCATCCTCGAGCGCCGCCTGCACCGCCGCGGGGCTCGTGGACTGCGGGGTCTGCCGCGCCGCCACGGAGCCGCGGGCGGTGATGCGCGCCGCGACGTCGTCCTCGAAGAGCTCGTGGTGCCCCTTCCACTCGGCCGGCGTCAACGCCGCGAAGTCGCGCCCGCTGGCCGCCAGCTCGCGAACGATGCCGCCGACCACCTCGTGGGCGCGGCGGAACGGCAGTCCCCGGGCGACGAGATAGTCGGCAACGTCCGTGGCGAGCAGCAAGCCGCCGGCCGCCGCCTCGCCGGCGCGGGGCCGGACCTCCAGGCTCGCGACGACAGTCGTCACCGCCGCGAGCGACCCGCCCACCGCATCCTCGGCATCGAACACCGCTTCCTTGTCCTCCTGCAGATCCTTGTTGTACCCGCTGGGCAGCCCCTTCATCGTCGCGAGCCAGCCGGCCGCGCGCCCCACGACCCGCCCCGCCTTGCCCCGCACCAGCTCGAGGGGATCGGGATTCTTCTTCTGCGGCATGAGGCTGCTGCCGGTCGCCACCCGGTCCGACAGCTCGAAGAAGCCGAACTCCTCCGCGGTGAACAGGATCAGATCCTCGGCCAGCCGGCTGAGGTGCACCATCAGGAGTGCGCAGGCGTGCAGCGTGGACGAGACGAAGTCACGGTCGGCGGCGGCGTCCAGGCTGTTCGCCACCACCCGCGAGAACCCCAGCCGCCGGGCCAGCGCGTCGACGTCGATCGGGTAGCTCGTCCCGACGACCGCTCCCGAGCCCAGCGGCAGCGCGTCGGCCTCGTCCCTGGCCTGCTCGAGGCGGGCGTGGTCCCGCCGCAGCGCGGCGGCGTGCGCGAGGAAGAAGTGCGCGACGAGCACCGGCTGGGCCCGGCGCAGATGCGTGTACGCCGGCATCAGCGCGGTCCCGGCGGCGTCGGCCTGGTCCGCCAGCGCCGCCACGAGCCCGACCACGGCGCGCTGCACGACCGCCAGGCGGCGGCGCAGATAGAGCCGCAGGTCGAGCGACACCTGCTCGTTGCGGGAACGGCCCGTGTGCAGCCGGCGCGCGACATCGCCCACCCGCTCGATGAGCTTGCGCTCCACGAACGCGTGGACGTCCTCGTCGTCGCCGGCGACGAATCCGGGTTCCCGGCGGCCCGCCTCGAGAATGGCCGCGAGCCCCTCGCGGATGGCCGCGGCGTCACCCGCGGACAGCACGCCGGCCCGGGCCAGCGCGTCGGCCCACGCCAGGCTGCCCTCCACGTCCTCCTCGAAGAGGCGGCGGTCGAAGCCGAAGGAGGCCTGAAAGCGGAAGACGTCGGCGTCCGGCGCGGCCGCGAACCGGCCGGACCACAGGTGCCGGGCGCCGCTCATCCCGTCACCGCGACACCCCGCCCGCCGCGGCGTCGACAGCCGCGGCGGGCGGCGCCTTGCGCGCGGACGTCTCCACCGGGAGTCCCCAGATCTTGATGAACCCCTCGGCCGCCGAATGGTCGAACTCGTCTCCGGCGTCGTACGTCGCGAGCCCCGTCTCGTACAGCGCGTTCGCGGACCGCCGGCCCACGATGCGGCAGTCGCCGCGGTAGAGCTTCAGGCGGGTCGTCCCGTTGACCAGCTCCTGGACCTTGGCGACGAACGCGTCGATCGCTTCGCGGGCGGGCGTGAACCACAGGCCGTTGTAGACGAGATCGGCGTAGGTCCGGCCCATGTCGTGCTTGAGGCGCTCGACGTCCCTGGGAATGACCAGCGCTTCGAGCTCGCGGTGGGCCGTGAGGAGCAGCGTCGCGGCCGGCGCCTCGTAGATCTCGCGCGACTTGATGCCGACCAGCCGGTTCTCCACCATGTCGATGCGCCCGACGCCGTGCACGCCGGCAATGGTGTCGAGCGAGTTGATCAGCTCGCTCAGCGGCATGGCGACACCGTTCACCTTCGTCGGCACGCCCGCCTCGAACTCCACCTCGACGTAGGCCGGCGCGTCCGGGCACTCGGCCGGCGACTTGGTCAGCGCGTAGATGTCTTCGGGCGGCTCGGCCCAGGGGTCCTCGAGCACGCCGCACTCGATGGAGCGCCCCCACAGGTTGGTGTCCGTGCTGTACGGATTGTCGACGGAGGCGGGAATCGGGATGCCGTGGGCGCGCGCGTACTCGATTTCGTCCGGGCGGGTCATGCCCCACTCGCGGGCCGGCGCCACCACGCGGATGGCCGGGTTGAGCGCGCGGGCCGAGACGTCCATCCGTACCTGATCGTTTCCCTTCCCGGTGCAGCCGTGCGCGATGATGCCCGCGTTCTCGAGCTCGGCGATCTCGACCAGCTTCTTGGCGATGAGCGGCCGCCCCAGGGCGGTGGCGAGCGGATACTTGCCTTCGTAGACCGCGCCGGCCTGCAGCGCGGGCAGCACGTACTCCCGCGCGAACTCCTCGCGCACGTCCACCACGTGGGCCCGCACGGCGCCCACGGCGAGCGCGCGCTCGCGAACGTCGTCGAGCTCCTTGCCCTGGCCGAGATCCATCGTCACGGCCACGATCTCGGCGTCGTACTTGTCGGCGAGCCAGCGGACAGCCACCGACGTGTCCAGGCCACCCGAGTACGCCAACACTATGCGTTCCATGCCAGTTCCTCCGCTGCATTCAGACGGGGCTGCGCCCCGAACCCCCGGCGTCCGCTTGCGGGGAGCGGGTCAGCCGCGCGCCCAGCCTTCCAGGAGCCGCGTCACCTCGCGCCCCGCACGGGCATGGCGCGTGATGACCAGAATGGTGTCGTCGCCGGCGACGGTGCCCACGACCTCCGGCAGGTCCGCGCGATCGATCGCGATGGCCAGCGACTGCGCCTGGCCCGGATCCGTCCGCAGCACGAGCAGTTGCTGGACCTGATCGAGCCGCCGCAGATACTCGCCCACCGCCCGCCGGACGCCGTTCTCCGCGCCCCGGCTCTCGTCGCCATGCCCGCCCGGCGGTACGCCCGGCTTCTGGTATGCGCCGTCCGCGGCGCGCTTGACCAGCTTCAACTCCTTGATGTCCCGGGAGATGGTCGCCTGCGTCGCGTGAAACCCGCGCGCCCGGAGCCGCCGGCACAGCTCGTCCTGGCTGCAGACCGACTCCTGGGTCACCAGATCGAGAATCGCGGATTGCCGGTATCGCTTCATGAATATCCTTCGATCCGCATGATTATACGCAACCGGCAGCGCGCGATCAATGGCAGTCGTGTGCTGCATGCCGGCATCGATCAAGTATAAGAAGGATCGTGCGGCACCACCCCGCCCTGCACTGGCGGTATAGATATTCTTCTGATAGCATATTCAATCATGTCGGACGTACGGGTCGGCATCGCGGGCGCAACGGGGTACGGCGGACAGGAGCTGTTGCGCCTCCTGGCGCGGCACCCGCACGCCGACGTGACGGTGGCCATGGCGTCGGGCACGAGCGACCGCGTGCGCTCGCTCCCGGCGCTGACCGGCGTGTGGTCGGGGACGATCACGCCGTTCGCAATCGACGAGCTGACCGCCGCTGCGGACCTGGTGTTCCTCGCGCTGCCCGAGGCCGCCAGCGGGGCGCTCGTCCCGGACCTGGTCGAGCGCGGCGCGCGGGTGCTGGACCTCTCCGGCGCATTCCGCCTGCGGGACGCCGCGGCCCGGGCGCGCTGGTATCCGCAGACGCCCGAGCTGGCGCTGCCGGTGGCCTACGGACTGACCGAGCGGCGGCGAGACGTCCTCAGGGAGGCGCGCGTGGTCGCCTGCCCGGGCTGCTATCCCACGTCGGCGCTGCTGCCGCTGGAGCCGCTGGCGGCGGCCGGGCTGCTCGCGGGCGACATCGTGATCGACGCCAAGTCGGGCATCTCGGGCGCCGGCAAGACGCCGAGCGAGCGGACCCATTTCTCGGAGCGCCACGGCAGCGTCGCCGCGTACGGGGTGTTCGGACACCGCCATACGGCCGAGATCGAGCAGGAGCTGGGGCGGCCGGTGACCTTCGTGCCCCACCTGGTCCCGCTCGACCGCGGCATCCTGACCACGATCTACGCGCGCGTCAGTGCGGGGACCACCGCGGTGGCCGTCGCCGAGCTCTTCGAGCAGGCGTACGGCGGGGCGCCGTTCGTGCGGCTCAGGCACGACGCGCTACCGGAGATCAAGCACGTGGCGCATACCAACTTCTGCGACATCGGCTGGAAGCTGGATGCGGACAGCGGCCGCCTGGTGCTGGTCTCGTGCCTGGACAACCTCGTCAAGGGCGCCGCGGGCCAGGCGGTTCAGAACTTCAACATCGCCTGCGGCTTCGACGAGCAGGCCGGGCTGGTCTGATGGCGCGCCCGCACGTCGTCAAGTTCGGCGGCGAGCTGCTCGAGGAGCCGCGGCGGCTGCGACGGCTCGCCCGCGGCGTATGCGAGGCCGCGGCGCGCCGCCGCGTGCTCGTGGTCCACGGGGGCGGCCGCGAGGTGGACGCCGAGATGGTCCGGCTGGGCATCCCCAAGCGCGCCGTCGACGGGCTGCGGATCACGGATGCCGACACGCTGGACGTCGTGCTCGGCGTGCTGGCCGGCCGGGTGAACACGCGCGTGGTCGCGGCCATCGGGGCCGCCGGCGGCAGCGCGGTGGGCCTCACGGGCGCGGACGCCGGGCTCGTCCGCGTGGCGGCGGCGCGGCGCTATCGGACGACCGACGGGCGGCAGGTCGATCTGGGCTTCGTCGGCCAGCCGCGGCGCGCCGCGGCGCCCCCGCGGCTGCTGCTCGACCTGCTGCGGGCCGGCCACGTCCCCGTCGTCGCCAGCATCGGCAGCGACGGGCGGGGCCGGCTCTACAACGTGAACGCCGATACGCTGGCGGCCGACCTCGCCGTCCGCGTCGGCGCGGAGCGGCTGACCATAGCGGGCGCCACGCGCGGGGTGCTCGACGCCGACGGCCGGACAATCCCGGTCGTGGACGGCCGGCGGCTCGCCCGGCTGATTCGCGACGGCGACGCGAGCGCCGGCATGATCGCCAAGCTCCTCGCCTGCCGCGCGGCGCGGGGGGGCGGGGTGGCACAGGTGCGGATCGTCGACGGCCGGCGGCCGGGCATGCTGGAGAACGACGACGGCGCCGATACGACGAGGGTAACCGCGGGCGGAACCAAACGGACGGCAACCGAACGATGACTACGACTGCTGAGCAGGTGCGCGGCGTCGAGGCCAGGCATGTCCTGCAGGTCTACAAGCGCCTGCCCCTGGTGCTGGTGCGGGGCGAGGGAGCCAGGATCGTCGACACCGACGGGCGCGAGTACGTCGACTTCCTGTCGGGCATCGGCGTGGCCTCGCTCGGTCATGCCCACGCCGGTCTGGCCGAGGCGCTCGGCGCCCAGGCGCGCGAGCTCGTGCACACCTCCAACCTCTTCTTTCATCCGCTGCAGGGGCAGGTGGCCGCCCGGCTCGCCAGGCTGTCCGGCCTGCCGCGCGCGTTCTTCTGCAACAGCGGCACGGAGGCCGTCGAGGCCTGCCTCAAGTTCGCGCGGCGCTACTGGCACACGGCCGGCTCGCCCGCGCGCACGGAGATCGTGGCCCTCGACCGCTCGTTCCACGGACGCACGTTCGGGTCGCTGTCCGTGACCTCGGGGACGCCCTACCGCGAGCCGTTCGCGCCGCTGGTGCCGGGCGTGCGGTTCGTCCCGCCCGACGACCCCGAGGCGCTGCGGCAGGCCGTGTCGCCGGCCACCGCCGCGGTCATCGTCGAGCCAATCCAGGGCGAGGGCGGCGTGTGGCCGCTGTCCTCGGCGATGGCCGACGCGATCTCGGCGGTCTGCGCCGAGACCGGCACGCTCCTCATCGCGGACGAGATTCAGTGCGGGCTGGGGCGCACGGGCCACCCGTTCCACTCGGCCGTCCTCGGGCTGCGGCCCGATCTGATGGCGCTCGGCAAGGCGCTCGGCGCGGGCTTCCCGGTCGGCGCCGCCCTGCTCGGCGAGCGGGTCGCCGGCGCGGTCGCCTTCGGTGACCACGGCACCACCTACGGGGGCAACCTGCTCGCCTGCCGCGCCGCCCTCGTGTTTCTCGACGCCCTCGAGGGCGGGCTGCCGGCGCGCGTGGCCGCGGCGGGCGCCCGTCTCGAGGCGGGGCTGTCGAAGCTGGCTGCCAGGCGGCCCGCGACCGGCGCGATCCGGGGCGCCGGCCTGATGCGGGGCCTGGAGCTCGAGTCCGCTGCCGCCGAGCGTATCGTCGGCGCCGCGCTGGAGCGGGGCGTGATCGTCAACCGCACCGCCGGAACGGTCGTCCGACTGCTCCCGCCGCTGACGATTGCCGACGCCGACATCGACGAGGGCCTCGCCCGGCTCGCGGCGGCGCTCGAGGACGTGACATGATCGAGACCGCACCCGGCCCGGCGGCCACCGGGGAGGCCACCGCCGTCGACCGCGACATCGTGATCCGGGCGGCGGCCGCGGACGAGGCGGCAGCCCTGTTCCGCCTGATCGCCGACAACCTGGAGACCGGACACCTCCTGCCGCGCACGCTGGACGAGGTCGAGCGCCATGCGCCGCGCTTCCTGGTGGCGGCGGCAGCGGCGGGCGTGATTGCCTGCGGCGAGCTCGCGGAGCTGGGCGGACGCGTGGCGGAGGTCCGGTCGCTGGTCGTCGCGCCGTCGCAACGCGGCCGGGGGGTCGGCACCCGGCTGCTGGCCGCGCTCGTCGCGACCGCCCGCGAGCACGGGTATCCGCTGCTCTGCGCGTTCACGCACGATCCGCGCCCCTTCCTGCGCCTGGGCTTCTCCATCGTTCCCCACCACTGGGTGCCGGAGAAGATCTCGACCGACTGCCGCGCCTGCGTCTGGTTCAGGCGCTGCCGGCAGTACGCCGTCGTGCTCGATCTGAAGGGGAGACCCCGCCGATGATCGAAGCGATCGGCGGCGGCGTCACCGCCGCGGCAGGCTTCCGGGCGGCCGCCGTCTCGTGCGGCATCAAGGCGGAGGGGCCCGATCTGGCCCTGCTGGTCGCCGACGAGGTTGCGAGCGCGGCGGCCGTGTTCACGACCAACCTGACGGTGGCCGCCCCGGTGCTGGTCGCGAAGCGACACCTGGAGCGGTCGGGCGGGAAGGCCAGGACGATTGCGGTCAACAGCGGCTGCGCCAATGCCTGCACCGGCGCGGCCGGCATGGCCGCCGCGCAGGCCATGGCGGTCGCGGCCGCCGCCGCCACAGGCTGCCGGCTCGAGCACGCCCTCGTGGCGTCCACCGGCGTCATCGGCCTGCTGCTGGATGCGACCCGCATTACCCGGGGCATCGAGGCGGCGGCGACCGCCCTCGCGCGCGACACGCATGCGGCGGCGGCGCGCGCGATCATGACGACCGACCGCGGACCCAAGGAGGCGGCCGTGCGGGTCGCCGGGCCGGCCGGCTCGTTCGTCGTCGGCGGGATGGTCAAGGGCGCCGGCATGATCGAGCCCAACATGGCCACGATGCTCGGCTTCCTGACCACCGACGCGGCCGTCGAGCCGGCGCTTCTCCGCCGCGCCCTGGCGGCTGCCGTCGGCGACACCTTCAACGCGATTACCGTCGACGGCGAGTGCTCGACGAACGACGCCGTCTTCCTGCTGGCCAGCGGCGCCAGCGGCGTGCGTATCGACGAGGCGGCCTGTCCGCGCTTCGTCGACGCGTTGCGGTCGGTGTGCGGCACGCTCGCGCGCGCCATCGTGCGCGGCGGCGAAGGCGCGACCAAGCTGGTTGCGGTCCGCGTCTCCGGGAGCCGGTCGGAGGCGGATGCGATGCGGGCGGCCAGGGCCATCGCCAACTCGCTGCTCGTGAAGACGGCGCTCAACGGCGGCGACCCGAACTGGGGACGGCTGGTCGCGGTGGCGGGCCGCGCCGGCGTGGCGTTCGAGCCGTCGCGGGCGCGCGTGCGGATCGGCCCGGCGACGCTGTTCGCGGACGACACCGTGTTCGCCGAGCGCGAGCCGGCCGCCGCCGCGCATCTGGCGGCCGACGAGGTCGAGCTGGAAGTGGATCTCGGGACCGGCGGCGGGCACGACGCCACGGTCTGGACCTGCGACCTGAGCGCGCAGTACGTGCGCATCAACGCCGACTACCGCACCTGACGACCGCCATGCCGCGCACACCCCCGGCCCGTCGTCCGGCGCCGCGCGATGCGACCGGCCCGAGCACGCTGACCGGCCGCTGCTTCCTGTCGGTGCTCGACTTCGACCCGGACGACCTCGAGCACCACCTGGTGCTGGCGGCCACGCTCAAGCGCGACCGGCGCCTGGGACGCGAGGCCGCGACCTCCGCCGCGCTCCAGGGCACCTACGTCGCCATCCTGTTCGAGAAGCCCTCGCTGCGCACGCGCTCGACCTTCGAGATTGCGATTCGCGAGCTCGGGGGCGACTTCATCGACCCGTCGGCCGACGTGGCCCTGGGCACCCGCGAGTCGCTCGCGGACGTCGGCCGCAGTCTCGAACGGTGGGTCGAGGGCGCGGTCGTGCGGACCTTCGACCAGGCGCGCATCGTCGACCTCGCCACGGCCACGCGCGAGCTGCGGGTGATCAACGCGCTCAGCAACGACGAGCACCCCTGTCAGGCGCTGGCCGACTGCCTCACGCTGCAGGAGCGCTGGGGCACTCTCCGCGGCCGGCGGGTCGCCTTCGTCGGCGACGGCAACAACGTGGCGACGTCGTTCGCGCAGGCCGCGACGATGCTCGGCATCACCGTGCACGTCGCCACGCCGGACGGCTTCGCGCTGCCCGCACCGGTCGTCGCCGGCGTCGAGCGCATCGCCCGGCACGGCGCGGAGCTGGTGCAGTTCACCGACCCGGTGGCCGCCGTGCGCGGCGTCGACGCCGTCTACACGGATGTCTGGACGTCGATGGGACGCGAGGCGGAGCAGGCCGACCGCAACCGGGTGTTCGCCCCGTATCAGGTCAACGACCGGCTCATGGCGCACGCCGGGCCCGACGCCTGCTTCCTGCACTGCCTGCCGGCGCACCGCGGCGAGGAAGTCACCGACGCGGTGATCGACGGGCCGGCGTCGGTCGTCTTCGAGCAGGCCGAGAACCGGCTGCACACCGAGAAGGCGCTCCTGGTGATGCTCTTCGAGGACTGACCGCGATGCCCGCGAGCGAATCGGTCATTCGACGAATGACGCGGCTCGCGCACCGGCACGGGGCAATCAATCTCGCGCAGGGCTTCACGGACGAGCCGCCGCCCTTCCCGCTGGTCTGGGCGGCAATCGGGGCCCTGCTCGGCGGCAGCGACGCCGGCATCGAGCGGCTCGAGCAGGCCGCCGCCGGGGCGGCTGCGGGGCACGACGGCCGCTCGCCCGCGCCGCTCCGGGACGTGCTCCGCGATCTGCAGGGTGGCCGCGACGAGCTGAACCAGTACTCCTACCCGTTCGGCCTGCCCGAGCTGCGGCGCGCCATTGCGGCGTACACCGCGCGCTGGAGCGGCTTCGAGCCCGACCCGGAAACCGAGACGACCGTGGTGCTCGGCTCCACCGAGGGGCTCGCGGCGGTGCTGGCCGCCCTCGGGCGCCGCGGGGACGGCGTGGTCGTGATCGAGCCGTTCCACGAGATGTATCCGTCGCAGGCGGCCGTCTTCGGCCTGACGCCCCGCTTCGTGACGCTGCGGGAGTCCGCCGGCGACGGCGCCTGGCGGCTCGACCCGGACGAGCTCCGCCGCGCCGCGGCCGGCGCGCGCCTGCTCGTCCTGAACACGCCGCACAACCCGACCGGCAAGGTATTCGACAGCAGCGAGCTGGCAGCGATCGCCGAGATCGCGCGCGGCGAGGACCTCGTCGTCGTCACGGACGAGATCTACGAGCACATCGTCTTCGACGGCGCGCGCCACCGCTCGCTCGCCGCGCTCGACGGCATGCGGGAGCGGACCGTCGTCGTCAACTCGATCTCGAAGACGGCCAACGCGACCGGCTGGCGGGTCGGCTGGGTGCTCTCGCCGCCGCACCTGACGCCGCGCATCCGCGCCGTGCACGACACGCTGGTGATACAGGCGCCCACGCCGCTGCAGAAGGCGGCCGTCGCCCTGCTGGCGCTGGACGAGGATTTCTTCCGCGACCTGGCGCATGCCTATGCCGGCAAGCGCGCCCTTCTTGGCGACGCGCTGCGCGCGGCAGGCTTTCGGCTCAGCGAGCCGCGCGGAGCCTACTATTTCTTCGCGGACTACCGTGCCGTCCCCGGCCTGGGCGGTCTCGACCCGCTGGCCGCCGCGCTGCACCTGATCGAGAAGGCCGGCGTGGCGGCCGTTCCCGGCGACAACTTCTACGCCCGCAGCGCGGACGGAGCCCGCTACCTGCGCTTCGCCTTCTGCCGCAGCCGCGACACCCTCGCCGAAGCGGCGCAACGTCTCCGGTGGCTGGCCGCCAGGCAGGGGGAAGCCGACGGCGCCACGCCGGCCGGCCGAATCCCGGGATAGCGCCCCGGACTTCCGGCACCATTCGCTACTCGACTACTCAACCCGCTTCGGAGCTACACGAACCAAGCACCTTGCGGAACGTCAATGAAATGCGGCGTCCGCGTTTCGCTCGACCCGGCTCATACCTTCTCTTCGGTATTTCATGCGTCCAGCGGTACCGGGCCTCGCCGGTCATTATCATCGCGCTGCGCCGTTCAAGCTTCTGGCGCACCTTGCGTCCTTGCTTTCTTTTCTCGCGAAACACCATTTCCCAGGATTCCAGCAGACTGATCATGGCGATGCCGTCCGCGAAACTCGACTCGCTGTCGACATGCTGGCTGATGCCCTGGTTGCCGACGTATTCGTTGACGATGACCTGATCCGGAACGTCGGACAGGATTCCGCGCGACACCAGGCGTCGGGCCAGGCTGTCGGCCCATTCCGGCAGGGGACCGAGGCGCATCGAAGAATCAATCTGCCGCGCCTTGTAGTCGTACCGCCAGCCGTAGTGCTGAACGCGACGCTGAAGTTCCGAGCTCCACGCGGACTGATCGACGACCGCGACGACGTGGTCTTCTTCACCTTCACTCAAAAAGTCGGCCACGTACGACAGGCCGGGCACATCGACGGTTTCGAACCGTACGCCATGCCCCTGAGCGGCCGGCGGGCTCGGCAGCGTTCCAGCCTCCACCGCAACTGCGCGCTGAAACGATTCCACGTCCAGGACCTCTTCAAGGACGGCTGAGGCCGACAGGCGCATCCGCACAGATCCCCGCACCTCCAGTCGCCGTTCGGAATCGCCCCGAACGGTCACTGTACCGGAACCTGACAATGGGATCGGCCCGTCCGCCAAATCAAGCTCCCGATGCACGCAGGGCCACGCCAGCTTCCCGGCGACCGCCTGCGCCTCTCGCTGCACCGCGGCGTCGTCAAAATCGGCCGCGAACCATTTCCCGCGCGCCTTCGCCGGCTTTCGAGCGAACTCCCGGCCGCCCCAGGACAGGACAAACTCGCCGCCGTCCCTGCGCCACAGCGGATCGTCCGCGGTCACGGCAGGCCAGTCAACTCCCTGCCCGTCCCCAACGCACGTGCGCAGGGCGAGTATCGACAGCAGCTCGCGCTGGAAAGCATCGCCGCGGAACTGCCCGTCCAGTCCCCGGTAGCCGTTAAGAAGACCGCACAAGGCGGCCGCCGACCACGCCACCGCGGGCGGCAGATCCGGTCGTTCCTGGAACCAGGTCTTGAAAGCTCTCGGCTCCGGGCGGACCAGCACCAGTTGCAGTGCTACTCCCACCGGACATGCCCTCCATTCGTCGCAGTGAATCGTCGACTCCGCCCGCAGGATGCGGTCCGTGTCATGCAGCCAGGTGGACACCGCGCCTGACTCCGCCGAACGTCCTCCGAATCGCAATGCCTCCGCCGCGATTCGCTTCGCCTTATCGCGCGGTCCGATGGGACGTTCGGCCGACCGATCCCGAAGAACGTCCACGGCCGCCCGCCAGAGGCACTCGTCGACACCGGTCGGCGGCGGATCGACGGGCAGCCGCGTCCAGGGCGGGAATCTCCACCATCCGGCTTCGACCCTTGTCGCCACGTCGGATAGTCGTGCCGGATCGGATGCCAGGCTGACCGCGAGCACGTCCAGCCATGGATCGATCCGCGGCACCGCCCATACGGCCATGCTCATGGCGCCGTGTATCGCGTCTTCGTCTTCCGGAACGACAAACGTGGACGACACCTCGGGCAGTACATCGGCAAATTCGACCGCTTCATCTGAATCAGCGTCGATCTGGAGTGCGGTTGCGGCAAGGTCGACGTTCGAAACGCTCCGAGCCAAACCTTCGAGACGCCGGCGCTCCTCCTCGGTCGATACCGAGATCCCGGAAAAGGCGAAGGCAGGAAGCGCGCCCGGCCAGTAGAATGCCGCATCCGTCGACTCGAACTCTCCCAAGCGTGAAGCTACCCATCTCTCGCCTCGACGGACGGAAACCGCGACAGCCGGCAGCTTCGCGGCATCCAGTCTGATGCGCACACCAATTGGATGACCACCCGGCGCGTCGGTTCGCTCAGCAATGTACGTACCGACACCAATCAGGACGCCCGCGCGTGACTCCAGAGGGCGTAGCCAGCCATCCGCCAGCGCGCCGAACAACCGCCGGTGGTCGGTGGCGAGTCCCAACCAGTGCGACCGGCCTTCCCGCGCTCCGGCGTCCGAAAACGGCATTGCGATCTGGCCATCGGGAAGAGTCATGATCTCTCCAGGATGTCCGGACCCGGCAACGCAACGACGGCCGCTGGCGCCAGATCGTGCGGACCGTACACGAGGAACAGGTTGTCTCGCGCGCGGGTGCACATCATGTACATGGCACGCCGCTCCGCTTCCGTCATGCATGGGATGAAGTCGTCCAGCTCCAGAACGAATACGGTGTCGAATTCCTGCCCCTTTGTCGATTCCTTGTTCAATATCGTCACGCCGGGTGCGAGCAGGTCGATCCAGGCGTCGTTTTCCCGCCGGGATTCGTACATATCGACGCGACTGTTGCTCGGTAGAATCCTGGACAATCTGGAGCACAAGTCACTGCCGGTCGGATTGCGGTTGACGATGACGCCCACGCTGCCGCCGCGTGTCTTGCTCCAGTTCGACACGAAAACAGCGGTGGATTCGAGATCCCGCGATCGAACAAGACGCGGAGGCTGACCGGACGGAGGTCGGAGCACGGTAGCAACGGGCAGACGGCCGTCGTGGAAATGCTCCGCCAATCTGGCGATCTCAGGCGTATTCCGGTGATTCCGCGTCAGGATGATCGGGTCGGGCAGACCGGCGGCCTTCTTGATCTGCTCGAGCGTCGTGCGCCGATCGCCGACCGCCTGATCATCATCCGCGAACACGGTCATCATCCTGGAGACATGCCGGGCAGCGTATTCGAAGAATCCCGCCGGAAGGTCCTGTCCTTCGTCCACCACTAGGTGCTCCCTGTTAGGCGAAGCGTGGCCATGTCCACGGAGCACCTCCGACATGGCATCCCAATCGTACGCGTACTGGTCGTGAGGAACATTCGGTGGCTGAGAGCCCGTGCGGTGCTGGTAGTCTCTGCTGACGAAGCTATGCATCGTGAACGCATCCGGATCCCCGCCATCATCGACTGGGGGTTCCTCCGCAGTGTCCTCGCGGATGAGGTTCAGCAGGCGCCGGAGCATGCGGTTGAAAGTGACGATCGCCACCGACGACACGTCACCGTTCTGCACCGCCGACCTCGCGCGCTGCACGGCAAGGACCGTCTTGCCAGAACCCGGAGGACCCACTACGAACAGCGACTGGTCGAGGGGGTACTCCAGGAGTCTTTGGTTACCGGGTCTGGGCGGAGGTGTCAATTTTTTGACTTGTACAAATTTACGAATTGTGACATAACGATGGCGTGACGAGCGTCGACCGGAAAACGCCTGAGATTGGGGAACTGCACAGCGACCTCGAACGG
>CAZMWA010000050.1:0-10716 GCA_964569405.1 uncultured Vicinamibacteraceae bacterium
AGCCCCCCCCGCCGCCGCCCCCGATCGTGCTGCGGGTCACCAGCGACGTCCCGGGCGCGGACGTCTTCATCAACCGCGAGTACGTCGGCGCGACGCCCTTCGAGTCGCACGACATCGTCCCGGGGCGGTACCGCCTCAACGTCTCGGCCTCCGGCTACGACGGGCACGCGGAGGACGTGGAGATTGGCGGCGAGCTGACGGCCGTCGACGTGCGGTTCAGAGTGGTCCGGCTGGACGAGCGCGTGCCGGTCGTCCACAAGCACCGCTTCGGCGACTGCGAGGGCGAGCTGGTCGCGAGCCCCGCCGGCATCACGTACCGCACCGACGACGACGATGCGTTCGAGGTGGCCCTCGACGCGCTCGAGGAGTTCGCGGTCGACTACCTGGATCACAACCTGCGCATCAAGGTGCGCGGCGGCCGGACCTACAACTTCACCGACCACACGGAGAACGCGGACGCCCTCTTCGTCTTCCACCGCGAGGTCGAGGAGGCGCGCGAGCGGCTTGGCCGCGGGGAGCCGCCGGCTCCGGCTCTCCCCTGAGCATGCCGCCCACCCGCTGTCCCTGGGGCGACTCCGATCCGCTCTACGTCGACTACCACGACGAGGAATGGGGCGTGCCGCTGCACGACGACCGGAGGCTCTTCGAGATGCTGGTGCTCGAGGGCGCCCAGGCCGGGCTGAGCTGGCTGACGATCCTGAAGCGGCGCGACGGCTACCGGCGCGCCTTCGACCGCTTCGATCCGCGCAAGGTGGCGCGCTACGACGACGCGGCCATCGCCCGCCTGCTGGCCGACGACGGCATCATCAGGAACCGGCTGAAGGTCAGGTCGGCCGTCGCCAACGCGCGGGCATTCCTCGACGTGCAGCGGGAGTTCGGCAGCTTCGACAGCTACATCTGGCGCTTCGTCGACGGCCGCCCGATCCAGAACGCCTGGACGACGCTCGCCGAGGTGCCCGCCCGGACGCCGCTGTCGGACGAGGTGAGCAGGGACCTCAAGGCGCGCGGCTTCTCGTTCGTCGGCTCGACCATCTGCTACGCCCACATGCAGGCCACGGGCATGGTGAACGACCACCTCGTCGACTGCTTCCGCCACCGCGCCGTGCAGCGCCTGGCGGGCTGAGGCGGCCGGCTCAGGCGCGCATCACGCGGAACGCCAGCGCCGGGGGCGGCTTCGCCGCCTCCGCCAGCGCCTCGCCGATGAGGTGATGGTGGGGCGAGAGGTGGCAGACGGGATCGGTGGCGGTGGCGTCGCCGGTCATCAGGAACGCCTGGCAGCGGCAGCCGCCGAAGTCGATGTCGCGACGCTCGCAGCTCTGGCAGGGCTCGGGTAGCCAGTCGGTGCCGCGGAAGCGCTGGAAGACGTCCGACTCGAACCAGATGTCGGCGAGCGACGACTCCCGCACGTTCGGGAACTCGAGGCCCGCTATCTCCCGCGAGGTCTGGCAGGGCAACGCGCAGCCGTCGGGCGCGACGGCCAGGAACACCATGCCCCAGCCGTGCAGGCAGGCCTTCGGGAACTCCTGGAAGTAGTCGGGCAGCACGTGCACGATGTCCAGGCCGCCGGTGCCGGCGGCGCGCAGGTCGTCCACCACGCGCTGCGCGCGCTCGACCTGCGCGCGGGTCGGCATCAGCGCCGCGCGGTTGCGGAACGCCCAGCCGGTGTACTGCGTGTTCGCCAGCTCCAGCCGGTCGGCGCCCCAGTCCATGGCCGTCCTGATGACGTCGCCGATGCGATCGAGGTTGTGCCGGTGCAGCACGACGTTGAGCGTCACGGGGAAGCCGATGCGCTTCGCCGCGAGCACGGCGTCGCGCTTGCGGTCGAACGACTTGGCGCCGGCCAGCCAGTCGTTCGACTCGGGCTCGGTGTCGAGCAGGCTGACCTGGAAGTGGTCGAGGCCCGCCTCCCGCAGTTGCTCGATCATGCTCTCGCCGGCGACCGTGGCGCCGGTGCTCATGTTCGAGTAGAGCTCGAGCCCGCGCGCCGCGCGGACCAGGTCGAGGATGTCGCGGCGCACGAGGGGCTCGCCGCCGGAGAGGTGGAGCTGCGCCACGCCCAGCTCCGCGGCCTCCTCGAACACCCGCACCCAGGTGGCCGTGTCCAGCTCGTCGCGGTAACGGGCCAGCTCGAGGGGATTGCTGCAGTACGGGCACTGCAGCGGGCAGCGATACGTGACCTCGGCCAGCAGCGCCCGCGGTCTCGGAACCTCATTCGGCGGATTCGGCGGCGTCACGCAACAGTCCCTTCTCGGCCAGTTGCTGCAGGAACTCCCGGACGTCGGCGCCGGGGTCGGAGCCCGGGTAGGCTTCCTTCAGCGCGGCGATCAGATCGTCCGTGGAACGGCCGTCGCACAACCGGATGATGGCCGTTCCGGGCTCGTTCAGGACGATCATACCCTCCGGATAGACCAACTGGTGCTCGTCGCGGATCTTGTCCCAGCGGTAGCGCGTGCCCGGCGCCAGCACCGGGCGCGCGATGGCCGCATCCGGTGTCACGCCGCGGCCCCGGCCGTGGGCGCGACGCAACGC
Organism: uncultured Vicinamibacteraceae bacterium; assembly: GCA_964569405.1. Lineage (GTDB taxonomy): Bacteria > Acidobacteriota > Vicinamibacteria > Vicinamibacterales > UBA8438 > JAAXGX01. Next base: position 2,530 of record CAZMWA010000050.1, read on the forward strand.
TGATAGATGGCGTCGAGCTGCGCCCAGAGCAGATCGCACTTGAACTGCAACGCCGCCGCCGCCCGCTCCTGCTCGGGACGCGTCCGGCAGTGGTCCAGCACGATCCCCAGACCATGGTCCGTGTCGCGCGGGGCCTGCGTGAGGCGGGACCGGAAGTACGCGAGAGCGTCCTTGTCGACCCAGGTGTACTGGGACTCGAACGCGGCCAGCCGCGTCGCCATCAGGCCCGGCGAGAACAGCTCGGTCAACGACGAGGCCACGCCCTCGACCCACGGGCGCGTCGCGACGAAGCCGACGTAGGCGTCGACCGCGTAGCGCACGCCGGGCAGCAGCCGCCGATCGTCCTCGAGCTCCTCGGGCGCCACGCCGATCGCCTGGGCCAGACGCAGCCACTTGTCGATGCCGCCAATCGTCGTCTCGGTGCCGTCGTGGTCGTGGATGCGCTGGATCCACTTCTTCCGGATGCCGCGATCCGGGCAGCGCGACAGCAGGATGGCGTCCTTGATGGGAATGTTCTTCTGGTAGTAGAAGCGGTTGGCGACCCAGAGCTGGAGCTGCTCCCGGTCCAGCCGCCCCTCGTTCATCAGGCGGTGAAAGGGATGCTTGTCGTGGTAGCTGGCCTGCCCGATCGCTCGCAGTTGCGCGGTGAACTCATCCCGTGACCACGGTTCCATTGGCGCTCCCCGGCGGCCCGCAGCGACAGTCCTGCCGGCTGGAGGCCGCGACCCGGCCGCTCAGAGATCGAAGACGTCCCCGTCGGCGCCGACCCGGACGCCGGCCGCAGCGACGTGGCGACGCTCCGGACTCGCGGCGTTCAGCATCGGGTTCGTGTTGTTGATGTGGACGTAGACGCGGTGCCGGACGGGCAAGCCGCCCAGCCATTCGAGGCTGCCGCCGTCGCCGGCGACCGGCAGGTGCCCCATCTCGCGCGCCGTGATGTCCGTGATGCCCGTCGTGCGCGGCTCGTCGTCCGACCAGAAGGTCCCGTCCATCAGCACGGCGTCCGCGCCGTCGACCGCGGTCCGCAAGGCGTCGTTCACACCCGGCACGCCCGGCGCGTAGACGAGATTCGTGCCGCGCGCCGTGTCGGTAATTCGCAGGCCGATGACGGAGCCCACCGCATCCGCCGCCTCGGCCCCGGACACGAACCGCGGCACGTCGCGGCCGACCTCGAACGCGCGGAGGCTGAGGCCGCTCGCGCGGCCGCCCACCGCGGGCAGCTCGGTCGGCTCGTCGAGCGGCAGATCGAACCACGGACGCTCGGCGAAATGCGACAGCACAGGCGCCACCGGGAAGTGGTCCGTCAGCCACTGGCGCACGAGCGGCGTCGACACGACCGGGAAAGCGCAGCCCTCGCGAATGAGGAGCAGCCCGGACATGTGGTCCAGCTCGGCGTCCGTGAGCACGCAGCCGGCGATGGCGGTCGCACGCCCGCCGTGGCCGCCCGGCGTCAACTCGGGCGCGTCCTGGATCTGCTGGCGGATGTCCGGGGAAACGTTGAAGAGAAACCACCGCTCGCCGTCGGCGGTGATTGCGAGGGAAGATTGGGTGCGTGCGGAGACCTCAGGGGACCCCGCACGCACACCAGAGCAATTCGGGCATCGGCAGTTCCACTGCGGCAGGCCGCCGCCGGCCGCCGAGCCCAGGATTCGAACGCGCACGGCGTACGAACCTTTGGATCTCTCCTAGCTGTTGACGTAGAACGTCACTTCCATCGACAGGGAGATCGCTTTGAACTCGGGCTTCGTCCAGGTCATCTGGCTACTCCTTGAGTATGTGGTTGCCGCGACAAACGAACGTCCGAAACTCTGAATGCCGGAGCATAGCACCCCGGCAGAACGCATGCAAGCCTCTTTTTTTCGATTCACGCGAGGCCCCGTCAGACGCGCAAACTGCGCCAGCGGCCGCTCCGAAAGAGCCGCTGCATCAGGACGAGTTGCGCCACCGGCGCCACGACCCACGCCAGCAGCGCGCCCTCGGGCACCCAGCCGAGCCAGAGCATCAGGGTCGCCGTGAGGGCGAGCAGCAGCCCCCACTGCGTGACGACAGTGTAGCGCAGGATCGGCCTGGTATCGCCGACGCCGGTCAGCGCGCCCTGCGTGCCGATGCTGAGCGAGCTGAAGAACTGCGCGACCGCGAACCAGCGCAGCACCGTGGCGCCCAGTCCGGCAACCTCCGGGTCGGCGATGAACAGCTCGGCGATGGGCTCGGCCAGCAGCGCGGTCGCCGCCACCACGCCCGCCATGATCAGCGCGAGCAGCAGCACGGTGCGCTGCCCCACCGCCTGCGCCAGATCGTGCTGGCGCGCGCCGACCGCCTGCCCGACCAGCGTCGCGGCCGCCACCTGGAACGCCAGCGCCGGCAGGACGCTGACCAGGCGCACCTGCAGGCCGATGCCCACGGCGGCGTGCAGCGCCGCGCCCAGCGGAACGACGCCCAGCAGGGCCAGGTACACGAGCCGCGCGCCGTTGCGGGCCACGGCCGCCAGCGCCGGCGACGTGCCGATCCGCAGGATTCTCCGCACCAGCACCCAGTCCACGCCGATCCACGGCCGCAGTTGCAGGCGCGCGTGCGGCGTGCCCCGCACGAGCAGGGCCACGTAGACGGCCGCGCCGGCCGCGCGGGCCGCCACGGTCCCGATGGCGGCGCCCGCCACGCCGTAGGCCGGCAGGGCGCCCACGCCGAAGATGAAGAGGTAGTTCAGCACGATGTTGAGCACGCTGACGACGCTGACCAGCTTCAACGGCGTCAGCGTGTCGCCGGTCCCCCGATAGACCGCCGCCGCCACGAGGTTCGTCCACAGGAAGACCGTGCCGAGAAAGTAGATGTGCAGGTACGGCACGCCGTGGGCCATCGTCTCGGCGCTGGCCTGCAGCGCGACCAGCAGCGGGCGGCTCGCGAGGTAGCCGATCAGCGTGGTCGGCAGGCCCAGGACGACGACCAGCCGCACGCTCTGGCGCACGGCGCCGTCCACCTGGCGCCGGTCGCCCGCTCCCACGCCCTGGCTGACGAGCGCGATGACGCCGGTCGCGACGGCCAGCGCGGCCGACTCGAGCAGAAACGTGACCTGCCGGTTGAGGCCGATGGCCGCGGTCGCCTCGCTGCCGAGTCCGCGCACCATCAGGAAATCGGCGGTGCCCAGGCTCAGCTCCAGCAGGCTGTAGACGAGGGTAGGCCACGCGAGCGCCCAGATGCGCCGGTACGAGCCGCGTTCCGCAGGGTCGGGCATGTGCGGGAGAAAATAGCAGGATAGACTGGGCAGCGCCATGACCGGCGACCGACCCGGCGCAGCGTCCCGCGCGGACACCGGCGTACCTTCGTCCGCCGCACGGGCCGCCGCCGCCGAGGCGGCGGCGCAACTCGACGCCACCATCGCGACCCTGGCCGACCTGGTCGCGCTGCCCACGGTGGCCGATCCGCCGACGCCCAACGCCCGGCTGCCGGTCTTCCGGGATCTGAAGGACTACCTGGCGGGCTGCTGCCGCGAGCGGGGCTTCGACTTCGAGGACCACGGGGCCGCCCTCGTCATCGGCCTCGGCCGCGCCGCCGACCGGCTGGGCATCCTGACCCACGGCGACGTCCAGCCGGCCGACCCCGGGCGCTGGCGCGGCGATCCGTTCCGCCTCGATGCGTCGAGCGAGCCCGGACGGCTCGTCGGGCGCGGCGTCGAGGACGACAAGGCGTCGATCGCCACCGCGCTCGCCGCCATGCAGGTATTCGCGGCCCGCTGCCGGCCGCGGCGCCGCATCGAGCTCATCGTCTCGCTGGCCGAGGAGTCGGACTGGACGCCCTTCCGGGAGTTCGTCGCCGGCTGGGACGCGCCGGCCCTCAACGTGGCGCTCGACGCCAAGTACCCCGTCGTGACCGCGGAGAAGGGCACCGGCAGCATCGTCCTCACGGTGCCGCCCGGCGCTGACCGTTCCTCCCGGCCGGCGCCGGGCGGACGTCTGACCTCGTTCACGGGGGGCGAGGCGCGCACCCGGGTGCCGGCCGCGGCCGAAGCGCGCGTCGAGGACGCGCCGCCGGACCTGGCCGCGGCGCTGCGCGCCGGGACGGACCCCGCCTGCGGCGTCACGATCGAGGTCGAGGACGACGGCGGCCGGCTGACGGTACGGGCCCGGGGCGCCGCCGCGCATTCGTCGACGCCGTGGGAGGGACGCAACGCCGTCGCGCACCTCGCCGCGCTCCTCGCGCGCCGCGACTGGCCGCCGACCGCGGCGAGCCGCATGGTGCGGCTCATCGACGAGCTCGTCGGCACCGGCCACTACGGCGAGCGCTTCGGGGACCTGGCGTGCGAGCATCCTTTCATGGGACCGCTCACGCTGGTGCTGACGGAGCTGAACGCGCGCGACGACGGGGGCCTCGAGGCCTGCCTCAACGTCCGCTGCCCCGCCGGCCGCGGGCCGGACGACGTCGAAGCGGCGGTCCGCGCGGCCGTCGCCGTCTGGACGCGGCGTCACGGCGGCCCGGCGCCCGGCTGCCGGCTCAGGCTCGGCGCCCCCTACTACCTCGAGTCGGCGCCCCACGTCCCGGTGCTCGTGGACATCTTCCGCCACTACACCGGCCAGCGCGACGCCGCCGCCATCGCGGTCGGCGGCGGCACCCAGGCGCGGCTGCTCCCGAACGGCGTCAACTTCGGGCCGTCGATGCCGGGCGCGGTCTACACCGGCCACAGCGACCACGAGTTCGTGACCGTCGACCAGCTCCGCCTGAACCTGACGATGCAGACGGCCATGCTGGTCGAGCTGGCCGGCGCGTGACCGCCCCGCTGCCGCCCCGCCGGCGCCGCCGCGCCGTTGCGCCGGACCGCCAAGTGCGGGAAGATGCAGCAGGGAACCTGAAATCTGGCAGCCGGGCGGACGCGCTGGCGACGCGTGCCGCCGCCGGCCCGCCGGGAGGTGACACACCATGCGGGATCGACGCATCGCGGCATCATTGTTCGTCCTGACGCTCGCGGCGTGGCCGGCGCCGGCCACGCTCGGCCAGACCGCCGACGCCTGGGAGCCGCCGCGCCTGGCGGACGGGCGCCCCGACCTGCAGGGCGTCTGGCTCAACAACGTGGCCACCCCGCTCCAGCGCCTCCCGGAGCTGGCCGACCGCTCGCATCTGACCGGCGAGGAGGTGGAGCGGCTGACCGCCCGCGCGGCGCGCATCTTCGCCAACGGCCGCAGCGCCTTCACCACGCCCGAGGGCGCGTTCCGCGCGGCGCTGGAGAACGTGGAGACCTACATCGCGTGGTCGACCAGCAGCTCGATCGGCATGATCGACGTGACGTTCACGGACCGCACGTCGCTGATCGTCGATCCGCCGGACGGCCGCATACCGGCGCGCACGGCGGCCGCCGAGGCGCGCGAGGCGGCGGTCGACACGGGCTGGGAGTTCAAGACCGGCCCCGAAGACCTCAACAGCATCCACCGCTGCATCACGACGGGCGTGCCGCGCCTCGGCGGCAACTTCGGCGCCGGGCCGTACACCTACTACCAGATCGTCCAGACGCCAACCCACGTGGCGTTCGTCAGCGAGGCGTTCCACGACGCGCGGCTCATCCCCCTCGACGGGCGGCCGCACCTGCCCGGGCGCATCCGCCAGTGGAATGGCGACTCGCGCGGCCGCTGGGAGGGCGACACGCTCGTGGTCGAGACGACGAACTTCTCCGCCAAGAGCTACTACCGCGGCGCCGCCGAGGGCCTGCGCCTGGAGGAGCGGTTCACCCGCAGCGGGCCGGACACCCTGGCGTACCGCGTCACGCTGACCGACCCGGCCACGTGGGCCGCACCCTGGACCGCCGAGGTGCCCCTGCAGCGGCGCGAGCAGCCGATCTGGGAGTTCGCCTGCCACGAGGGCAACCGGTCCATCGTCGGCATGTTGCGGACCGCACGGCTCGAGGACGAGCGCCGCTGACGGAGCCCGGCGCCGCGCGGTGGCGGCCCGCTTGCTGGATTCATTGTCATGTACGCGTTGTTCATGTGTAGACTCGGGCGAGAGTGGAGAGAGCCGAGGAGGACAAGATGAGCCATCGATGTCTCGCAGCGTTGTTCACCGTAACGGCGCTCGTGCTGCTGGCGCCGGCCGGTAGCGCGGCCCAGGAGAGCTGGGAAGCGCCCCGGACGCCGTGGGGGGATCCCGACCTGCAGGGAAGCTGGACGAACACGACGACGACCCCGCTGGAGCGGCCCGACGAGCTGGCGGGACAGGACGTGCTGACTGAAGAGGAACGTGCGGCCCGCGACGCGGCCGGCGACGTCGCCCGCGAGCAGCGGGGCATCGAGCCGGGCACCGGCGAGACCGGCTCGTACAACAACTTCTGGGTCGAGCGGGGCGTCAGGATGGAGCGCACGTCCCTGATCGTCGACCCGCCGGACGGGAAGCTGCCGCTGGCGCCGGCCGAGGTGGAGCGCCGCGCCGCGCGCGAGTCGTATCGCAACCGCGAACCGGCCGGGCCGGAAGACCGGAACCTCTACGAGCGCTGCATCTCGCGCGGGATGCCGGGCTCGATGATGCCCGGCTTCTACAATCACAACTACCAGATTCTGCAGATCCCGGGCTACGTCGTGGTCCTGGTCGAGATGATCCACGACGCCCGCATCATTCCGCTGGACGGGCGGCCCCACGCCGACCAGCGGATCCGGCAGTGGCTGGGCGACTCGCGCGGGAGCTGGGACGGCGACACCCTGGTCGTCGAGACCAGCAACTTCATCCCGGTGAGCGGGCGCGCCCTGACCGTCTTCGGCGCCAACGAGACCACGCGCCTGGTCGAGCGCTTCACGCGGGTCGACGAGAATACGATCGACTACCAGTACACCGTGACCGATCCAACGGAGTACTCCCGCTCGTGGACGGCGTCGATTCCGATGACGAGTCTCGACGGGGACCTCTACGAGTACGCCTGCCACGAGGGCAACTACGGCCTCGAGAACATCCTCGCCGGCGCGCGCGCCGTGGAGCAGGCCGCCGGGGCCGGCTCGCGCTGACGTCGTTTCTCCGTCGGCCGCGCACCCGCGCGCGGCCGACGGAACCCCCGCCTAGTTCCCGTCGTAGATGTGCTGCACGGTCGTCCGCAGGGCCCCCTCGGGCGCAGCGAAGTCGCTGTACTCGGCCGGCACCTGGTAGGCGGCGACCACCTCGTCCACCGTGCGGCCGGCGGCCATCCCGTTCTGCGCCTTGCTCACGACGTCGTTGAAGAAGCCGCTGAAGTCGACGAAGTCGGCCCAGGCGACCGGGGTCGGGTTGTGGCCCGGCATCACCGTGTCGACGTCGGCGACCCCCGCCACCGCCTTGCGCAGCGTCCTGCCGAACTCCGTCGCGCTGCCGTTGCCGTTGGCGACGTCGATGAACGGCAGGGCCATGCGCTGGAACATGTCGCCCGTGTGCATGGTGCGCGCGGCCTTGAAGACGATGAAGGTGTCGCCGTCGGTGTGGCCGCGGCCGAAGTGGTACAGGTCGATCTGGTCGGGCCCGCTGTACAGCGACAGGCGCTCGGAGTAGGTGGTCCGCGGCAGGTACTGCGCGTTGTCGCCCTTGAACGCGTCGCAGTTGGTCACCGGCTGGCAGGTCGCGCGCGCCATCTGCGCGCGCGTGTTCTCGTGCACCACGAACTCGACCGTGTCGGGCAGCTCGACGTTCCCGCCGCTGTGGTCGAAGTGCGTGTGGGTGTTGATGACCGTGGTGATCGGCTTGTCGGTGATGCCGGCCACGTGCGCGATGATGTCCTGACCGTAGCCGTAGATCTTGGTGTCGACGAGCGCGACGCCGTCGGCCATGACGAAGATGGCGGTGTTGCCGCCGCCGCCCATGCCCTCCACGGACGCGGCGTTCGCCAGCATGTAGAGGTTGTCGGCAACCTCCTGCACCTCGAGGTCGACGCGCTCCTGCGCCTGGCGCGCCTCGTAGGTCGCCGCCGTCAGCAGAAAGCCCGCCAGCATCAGGATTCCCAGGCTCGTGCAGCGTCTCATCGGTCGTTCCTCCTTGGGCGTTGGACCGCGGCGGTCGACAGCCGACCGTGGCGCACATTCTAGCGCCAACGAGCCCCAACCGGCCGCCCGGCTGCGCTAGCCCAAGTTTAACAGCGGCATTTTCAAGTTATTTAGAATCATCGGTTTACGACGGCAAGAATGCTCGAGTGGCACTACAAACGCGTGCAGACCGGGAACCGAGTCGGTCAGACGGTCGTCTTGCGGACGCCTCCTG
>CAZMWA010000051.1:0-4715 GCA_964569405.1 uncultured Vicinamibacteraceae bacterium
GATACATGCCGACCGCGATCAGCATCGGCGACGGCGCATTGATGAGGATCAGGACGCCGGCCAAGGCCATCCCGGCGACGACCAGCGGCCAGGCCATCTCGCCGCCGACGATGCCCTCCGACATGAGCGCCATCAGGCCGGCCTGCGGCGCCGGCAGCTCGGGGCTGCCGATCTCGTAGACGCGATCCATCAGGATCATCGGGTAGATGAGCACCATCGCGGCGACGGTCACGCCGATCAGCTCGCCGATCTGCATCTTCCACGGTGTCCCGCCGAGGATGTGGCCGACCTTCAGGTCCTGCAGCATGTCGCCGGCAATGCCGCAGGCGCAGCAGACGACCCCGGCCACCGCCAGCACGCCGAGGATGCCGCTCGATCCGGTCACGCCGATGCCGACCATGACGATGGCCGCGATCAGCAGCGTGCTCAGCGTCAGGCCGCTGATGGGGTTGTTGGAGCTGCCGAGCACGCCCACCAGGTAGCCGGCGACCGCGGCGAACAGGAAGCCGAGGATGACCATCAGGACGGTGAGCAGAATGGCGCCGCCGAAGCTCCCGCTGAAGTACCAGTAGAGGCCGAACAGCGGCACCGCCAGGGCGCCGATCGCCAGGCCGACCTTGCGGAAGCCGATGTCGACGTCCTGCCGCCCGGCGCTGCCCTCCTGCGACGTCTGGAGGTCGCCCAGCGCGCGGCCGATGCCCTGGAAGAGCGATGTGCGCAGCCGGTAGAGCGTGAAGAACGCCGCGACGATCATCGTCCCGACGGCCAGCGGCCGGACCTGCCGCTGCCAGACCTCCATGCTCAGCGCGACGAAGCCCGCGTCGTCGGTCGCCTGCGCGGCGAGCGCCGGGTTCAGGAACAGGCCGAGCGGCACCAGCAGCAGCCAGCCGAGCACCGCGCCCGCGAACAGCGTGGCGGCAATCTGCGGGCCGACGATGAAGCCGACGCCGACGAGCGCCGGCGAGGCCCCCGGCGACTGCAGCAAGAAACCGCCGACGTAGCTCACCTGCTGGCCCAGCATCTCGATGGTCGAGCGCCCGAGCGACACGAACGTGGTGGCCGAGTCGGAAACCAGCTTGAGGCCGTTGCCGTTCTTGAGGAGCTCCCACGCCCCGGCCATGCCCATCGCCTTGAAGACGTAGGCGGCGCCCGTCTGCCGGCCGCCCTGCCCGGCCTTGACCAGCTCGGCCGCGGCGACGCTCTCGGGGAACGGCAGCTCGGCCTCCACCACCAGCGTGCGGCGCAGCACGATGATGAACAGCACCCCGAGCACGCCGCCGACCAGCATGATCGCGGTGCTCTCCCAGTACTGCAGCTCGTCCCAGACGCCGGTGATGACGAAGGCCGGGATCGTGAAGATGGCCCCCGCGACCAGCGCCTCCCCCACCGACGCGGTGGTCCGCGCCATGTTCTCCTCGAGCACCGAGCCGCCGAGAACGCGGAGCGCGGCCATCGCCACGACCGCCGCCGGGAAGGTGGCGGCCACCGTCAGCCCGGCCCGCATGCCCAGGTACGCGTTGGCCGTGCCGAGCACGATCGCCATCGCGGTGCCCAGGAAGACCGCACGGAACGTCAGCTCGGGCAGCGTGGACGCTTCCGGCACGAACGGCACGAACGGCCGGGACGAGGCATCGCTGGTGGGATTCATGGCGCCATTCTGCATGACCCGGCGGGTTACGTCGAGCGTCCGGCCGCAGCCCGCGTGGTAGGGTTGTCCGCCAGGAGGTTCAGCGATGGCCGTTACCGTAGGACAACCCGCTCCCGATTTCACGCTGCACGAGACCCCCGACCGGCAGCACAGCCTGCGCGACTACCGCGGCAGGAACGTGGTGCTCGTCTTCTTCCCCGGCGCGTTCACCGGCGTGTGCACCACGGAGATGTGCGCGCTGCGCGACCGCATCGACCAGTTCGGCGCCCTGAACGCCGAGGTCATCGGCATCACGGTCGACGCGCCGTTCGTCCAGCAGGCATGGAAGGCCGCGAACGACGTCGCCTACACCTTCCTCAGCGACTACAACCGGGAGGTCGTGACCGCCTACGACGTCGCGTTCCCGGGGTTGGCCGGCATGCAGGGGTACGTCGCCGCCAACCGGGCCGTGACGGTGATCGACAGCGGCGGGGTGGTCCGCTACCACTGGGTTGCCGGAAGCCTGGGCGTCGAGCCGGACTACGAAGCGATCCGGACCGCGGTGGCCGCGCTGGCGTGAAGGCGCGCCCGCCGCGGGTCCGGGCCGTGGCGCGAACCCGCGGGCCGGACCCGCGCCGCGGCGCCGTCACCCGCCTGCCGCCGGCATCAGCGCGGCGGGAGCGTCAGCAGGCTGCCCGGCGGCCGCTGCACGTCGAACGCCTTGAGGGTGTAGTTCACCAGCGTGTAGTGGCCGACCAGGCCCGCGAGGTCCATCAGCCCCTCGTTGCCGAAGAGCCGCTGCGCGGCCTCGAACGCGTCGTCGCTCAGCTTCGGGGCGCGTATCAGCTCGCGCACGACGCGGATGATCGTCCGTTCCGGCTCGCCCAGCCCCGGCAGATCGCCGGCGGCGTCCAGCGGCCTGTCGTACCGGAGCAGATCGATGATCTCCTCTTCCAGCCCGGCGTTGCGGCCCAGCGTCTCGTGCCCCGACCACTCGTACGGGCTGTCGAGCGCACGGGCCGTGGTCAGGATGGCCAGCTCGGCGAGCCGCTGGTCGCGCTGGCCGTCGGCTCCGAAGCGCAGGTAGGTGCTGGCCGGGTACAGATGCTCGGCCATGCGCGGGCTGTACATCCACATGCCGATCGGACCGCGCAGGCCGCTGGCGTAGCGGCTGTCCGGATGCACGATGATGTCGAACGCGCGCTGTCCCTCGGCATCGAGCGACTCGCGGCTGATGCGCGGCAGCCGCGCCCAGGAGTCTTCGTGGATGCCGGGCGGGATGTCGTCCGCCGTGACCTCGTGCGGGGTGAACGTGTCGTCCTGCACCGCGGCCGTCGATGCGGCCTGGGCCTCGACGACGTCGTGGTTGCTGGAGACGGTGAGCGCGGCCACGCATGACGCCAACGCCAGGAGCCTGAGTTGCACGGAGAACCTCCTTTTTCGCCTATGCTCTCTCGCCGCCGCCGTCCGGCGCAAGCCCGCCGCACCGCCCTGCCGGCCGTGCCGGCGGCATTTGGCACGGCCGCGCCGAGGAACGGCCCGCGCTGTTCCGCGGGGCCGCTCCGCCCGAGATCAGTGACGTGAGACGCATTCCCGAGATCTACGCCGCGAAGCGCGCCGCCGGCCGGCCCGTCGTCTCCGTCGAGTTCTTCCCGCCGAAGACGCCGCAGGGCGACGAGAGCCTGTTCGAGCGGGTGCTGCCGCGCCTGGCGGCCGCCGCGCCCGACTTCTGCTCGGTCACCTGCGGCGCCGGCGGCGACGGCGTGCGCGCCCGGACGCTGCAGATCGTCGACCGCATGCAACGGGAGCAGCACCTGACCGCGATGGCGCACGTCACCTGCGTCAGCTTCACGCGCGGCGAGATGGACGCCTTCCTCGACGAGGCGGCGGGCCTCGGCATCCGCAACATCCTCGCGCTGCGCGGCGACCCGCCCGCCGACCGGCCCGACTTCCGGCGGCCGTCCGGCGGCTTCGACTACGCCTACGAGCTCATCGACGTGCTGCGGGCGCGGGCGAGCGAGTTCGCGATCGGCTGCGCCGGCTTTCCCGAAGGCCACCCCGAGTGCGCCGAGGGACGGCACGTCGACTGGCAGCGGCTGCGCGACAAGGTCGAGCACGGCGCGGAGTTCATCCTCACGCAGCTCTTCTTCGACAACGCCGACTACTTCGAGATGGTCGACTACCTGACCGGCAGACTCGGCGTCACCGTGCCGATCACGCCCGGCATCCTGCCGATTCTCAATGCGCGGCAGGTGCAGCGGTTCACGGCGCTCTGCGGCGCGGCGCTGCCCGCGCCCCTGGTTGCCGAGCTCGACCGCCTGGGCGACGACGACGAGGCAGTGACGGCATTCGGCATCGACTACGCCACGCGGCAGTGCGAGGCGCTGCTGGCGGGCGGCGCGCCCGGCCTGCACCTCTACGCCCTCAACCGCTCGCGGTCGGCCCTCGCAATACTCCGCAACCTGGGACTGACGTAAGGCGCGCACAGCGCGCCTCGGCGGGAGCGGCGCGGGGCGAGGGGGTCCCCGCAAGCGAACGCCGGGGGCTTGGGGCGCAGCCCCATCTGGAGGACGCCGACGCCGGGGGTCCGGGGCGCAGCCCCGTCTGAATGAAGCCGGGAAAGAAAAAAGCGCGCCGCCCGTGTGCCGGACGGCGCGCCTTGAAGCGATCGCCTCAGGCCGGGACGACAGGTCCCGGGCGGGCGGGCAGACTCACTGCTGCTGGTTCTGCGCCAGGTCCTCCGTCGGCCACTCGTCGACCCCGCACAGCGGACAGCCGATGGCGACCTGACCCTCATCGAGACCCAGCCTGGCGCGCCGGCTCTCGACCTCCGCCCGGAACTCCTCGTCGGTCAGATAGACGCCGCGCATCAGGTTGATGAACATCTGGTCGACCGAGCGGTGCCCGCCGACGCGCCAGACTGGTGGGGGGCCATCGGCGAGGTGCCCACCGGCCTAACCGAGGACCGCTACGTCGCCGCGCTCGAATTCAAGGAAGTCACCGAGTCGCGCGAGGGCGCCGGCCGTGACACCGTCGGCGCGCTCTACGTGGTGCACCACGCCACGCTCAACGTCGTCACACCCGACGG
>CAZMWA010000052.1:0-2843 GCA_964569405.1 uncultured Vicinamibacteraceae bacterium
GGCTCGCGCCCGGCCCGGCCGGCGACGGCGGCCGGGCCGGCGGTCAGGTCCTCGCGCCGCATCACGCGCATCCGACCGCGCCGACCGGGGATCGCGACCAGCGCCCGCAGGCCGCGGCGCACCCCGATGGAGCGAACGCGCAGCATCCGGAACCCGACGTCCTCGAACAGACGCCGGAGCTGCGCCCGCGAGAAGAACGACAGGTGCCCCTGATCGAGAACCGGCACGTCGCCGGGCGCCAGCCTCTCCGCGGCGCGTTGCAGCGGGCGCACGTCGGTCTCGCCGTTCGGGGTGACGACGCGCAGCCGCGCGCCCGGCCGCATGATCCGCCGGGTCTCCTCCAGGTGCCGGCGCGGGTGCGTCACGTGCTCCAGCAGATCCTTCTGCAGCACGTAGTCGAACGCCGCGGCCGGCAGGCAGGCCTCCTCCAGTGTGCCCCGGTGCACCGTGGCGTCGAACCGGTCGCGGGCGTACCAGGCGCCGAACCTCGAGATCTCGACACCTTCCACCTCCCAGCGGGTGATGGGTCGCAGCGAAGCGAGCAGGAATCCGAGGGCGCTGCCGACCTCGAGAAAGCGGCCTGCCGGGCGGAGCCGCAGCAGCTCGCGGGCGAGAAAGAACGCGTCGCGATCGTACCGCTGCCGTTGGCGGGCGTACCCTCCGAAGCCGTGCGTCGCGGTCGAATCGAAGTAGTCGGCGCCGTACAGGACGTCGAGCGCGGCCGGCGAGAGCCGCGGGCGCACCTGCCGGACCCCGCAGCCGCCGCACCGATGCAGCCAGACCGGGCCGACGCCGGGCAGTCCGGCCTCCACGAGCGGGCTCATGCGGCCGGCCGCGCCGCAGACGTCGCAGGGATCCCCCATGCCGGGGGCATGATATCTTTCGCTTCGCCGATGCCGCAGTCCGAATCCGTCCGTTTGTTCAACCGCGCGCGCCGGGTCCTGCCCGGCGGCGTCAACAGCCCCGTGCGCGCCTTCGGCGCGGTCGGCGGCCGACCCCCGTTCATCGAGCGGGCGCGGGGCGCACGCCTGTACGACGTCGACGGGCGCAGCTACATCGACTACGTGATGTCCTGGGGCCCGCTCATCCACGGGCACGCCCCGCCCGAGTTGACGCGCGCGCTGCGGGCCGCCGCGGGCCGCGGAACCAGCTTCGGTGCGCCGACCGCAAGGGAGGTCGAGCTGGCACGGCTCGTGTGCCGGCTCGTGCCGTCCATCGAGCGCGTACGGTTCGTCAACTCGGGTACCGAGGCGACGATGAGCGCCGTCCGCGTCGCCCGCGCGGCCACCGGCCGCGACCGCATCGTCAAGTTCGCCGGCTGCTACCACGGCCACGGGGACGCCTTCCTGGTGCAGGCGGGCTCCGGGGCCACCACGCTCGGCGTCCCGACCAGCCCCGGCGTCGCCCGCGCCACCGCGGCGGACACGCTGATCGCGACCTACAACGACATCGAATCCGTCGACCGCCTCTGCTCCGCTCACCGCGACGCCATCGCCGCCGTCATCGTCGAGCCGATCGCCGGCAACATGGGGGTGGTGCCGCCGGCTCCCGGCTTTCTCGACGGGCTGCGCGGCCTCTGCGATCAGCACGGCAGCGTGCTGATCTTCGACGAGGTCATCTCGGGCTTTCGCGCCTCGAAGGGCGGCGCGCAGGCGGTCCACGGCGTGACGCCGGACCTGACCTGCCTCGGCAAGATCATCGGCGGCGGTCTGCCGGTGGGCGCCTACGGCGGACGGGCCGACCTGATGGAGCGCGTGTCCCCGGCCGGGCCCGTCTACCAGGCCGGCACCCTGTCGGGCAATCCCCTGGCGATGACGGCCGGGATCTGGGCGCTGTCGAAGCTGTCGGCGCCGCTGTACCGCAGGCTGGACAAGCTCGGGAGCCGACTGGCGGACGGACTGCGGGACGCCGCCCGCGAGACCGGGGTCCCCCTCACGGTCAACGCCGCCGGCTCGGTGCTCACCCCATTCTTCAGCGCCGGACCCGTGACGAACTACGCTTCGGCGACCGCGGCCGACACCGACGCGTACGCCGCGTTCTTCCGCGCCATGCTCGAGCGGGGCGTCTACCCGCCGCCCTCGCAGTTCGAGGGCTGGTTCCTCTCGGACGCCCACACCGAGCGCGACGTCGATCGCACGGTGCGGGCGGCCCGCCAGGCGCTGGCCGACGTCCGGCCGGCCGCGTAGCCGGAGGGTCCTGCAGGTCGGGCGCCGGCGCAACCCGGCGGACGCCGCGCCCGGGCCAGCGTCACCGTCCCGTGATGCCGGCTTGGTATCATGCGCGCAGTGACGACCGAGATCCGTATGCATCGTGCGACGCCGGTGCCGGTCGGCGGCGTGCAGATCGGCGGCGGCGCGCCGGTGGCGGTGCAGTCGATGACGCTGACCGATACCGCCGACGCGGCGGCGACCGCCGCGCAGTGCATCGAGCTGGCCGAGGCGGGCTCCGAGCTCGTGCGCGTCACCGTCAACCAGGACGACGCGGCGCGCGCCGTGCCCGAGATCAAGCAGCGGATGCTGGACGCCGGCTGCACGGCGCCGCTCATCGGCGACTTCCACTACAACGGCCATCTGCTGCTGACCCGGCACCCGGCGTGCGCGGCGGCGCTCGACAAGTACCGCATCAACCCGGGCAACGTCGGGACGGGCCGGCGCCGCGACGAGCAGTTCTCCACCATCTGCGCGGTGGCCCGCGACCACGGCAAGCCGGTGCGCATCGGCGTCAACGGCGGCTCCCTGAACCAGGAGCTCGTCATGGCGAAGATGCAGGAGAACACCGACCGCGACCTCGGCCGGCCATCGGAAGACATCATCAACGAGTGCATGGTGGTGTCCGCCCTCGAG
>CAZMWA010000053.1:0-21543 GCA_964569405.1 uncultured Vicinamibacteraceae bacterium
GATCGCGCGCGGGGGCCGACGGCCCGGGCGCCGAGCCTGCCGGACTTACCGCGGGGCGACGATCGTCGCCCCGGTCAGCCCGGCTATCGCGGCCAGCGTCGTCTGCGCCGCGTTCAGTCCCAACCGGAAGTCGTCGTCGGAGTACGTCCGGTAGAGGTCGGTTGGCTGGTGCCAGTGGGGGTTCCAGCCCGCGCCGATGTGCATGCCGCGCTTGTTCTCGCGGAGGCTGATCGACGGCGTCAGGTCCATGAACGGGGTCGAGTCGGTGTTGGTCATGTGGGGCC
Organism: uncultured Vicinamibacteraceae bacterium; assembly: GCA_964569405.1. GTDB lineage: Bacteria > Acidobacteriota > Vicinamibacteria > Vicinamibacterales > UBA8438 > JAAXGX01. The sequence continues at coordinate 285 of CAZMWA010000053.1, forward strand.
CGACCGCCGCCGGGTAGTCGGTGGCGTAGGCGTCGTTGGCGGCCTTGAAGCGGAAGGCCAGCTCGCGCGCCGCGCCGGCCAGCGCCGAGCGCGACTGGAACTCGATGTTGATGTCCGCCTCGCGGCGCTGCCGCGGGCTGACCTCGCCGTCCGGCCCCGGCGCCCCGTGGTCGAACAGCATCATGTCGTGCTGGATCATGCCCAGCCAGCGGGGCTCGGGGTAGCGTCCGGAACCCGGCGGCTCTTCCACGCCCTGCAGCCCGCGCCGGTCAGCGACGTACGCGCGGCTGCCGTTGAGCCCGGTCTCCTCGTTGTTCCAGAGCGCGAAGCGGATCGACACGGCGGTCCGCACGTCGGGCGCGCTGAGGATGCGCGCCAGCTCCATCACCAGCGCCGTGCCCGATGCGTCGTCGTCCGCGCCCTCGCCGAACCCGTGGCCGTCCATGTGCGCGCCCAGGATGTACATCTCGCCGGGGCGCGCGGCGCCGACCCGGGTGCAGTAGACCTGCGACCGCTCGCCGTTGGTCGGCTCCTCGAGATTGAGCGCCCGCAGCGCCTCGTCGGGCTGGGCCAGCGGATCACGGACGACGCCGGTGCGGCGCCGGAAGCCGAATATCGAGCTGCCGCCCGGACCGCTGCCGTTGCGTCCGATGCGACCGCCGGTCGGGGTCGGCCCCGGCGGGTTCAGTGCGCCATCGCCCGCGCGGCGGGGCCCGGCGGCGCCGTCGCGGGGCGGCGGAAAGTAGGTGTAGTGGTGCCGCTCGGTGGCACAGCCGGCCGCCTCGAGCTGCGCCTCGATCCAGTCGACTGCCTCGCGGTTGCGGCGGGTCCCCTGCCGGCGGTCGCCGAACTGCGTCAGGCCCCTGATGACGGCCTTGTAGCGTTCCAGATCGAGCCGGCTGACGAGCACCGCGACCGGGTCGTCCGCAGCGGCCGCGGGCTGCTGGCCGGCGACTACGCGCTCACGGCCCGCTCCCGGAACCAGAAGCAGAACGACGACTGCCATCCCCACTGTCGCACGCATCGGATCGCCCCTACTTCCTGCGGATGTCGTTCACTGCGATGTCCCTATGTGCTTGTGGTCGTCCCGACGCCGCGTCGGTGAGACGCTTGAGTATACTCATCGGTATGAGCACGCGATTGCAGATCGTGATGTCCGAAGCCGAGGCGGCGTCGTTGCGCCAGGCCGCGCGGCGCTCTGGCCTGACCGTGAGCGAGTGGGCGCGGCGGACACTGCGGGCTGCGCGCGACGCCGAGCGGGGTCCGAGCCGAGCCAGTCGATTGGACGCATTGGATCGCGCTCTGGCCTGCAACCATCCCACCGGCGACATCAATGAAATGCTCGCCGACATCGAGCGCGGCCGTGATCTTCGTTGACTCCAACGTGCCGATGTACCTGGTGGGCGCGCCGCATCGGAACCGGGAACGGATCGAAGCGTACCTCAGGGCTCATGCCGGCGAGGACTACGTGACGAGCGCCGAGGTCTACCAGGAGATCGTGCACCGCTACGTTGCCATCGACCGCCGTCGCGCGATCGACGACGCCTTTCGGCTGCTCGACGAGACGGTGGCTACCGTGTTTCCGATCACCCGCGACGACGTCGCCGCGGCGCGCACGATCGCCCACGAGCAGCATGCCCTGTCGGCGCGCGACTGTCTCCACCTGGCCGTCATGGAGCGCCGCGGCGCGACCGTCGCGCTCACCTGCGATGGCGACTTCGCCCTGAGACCCGGGATCACGTGTGTCCCATGACCGGGTGCGGCCCATCCGCGCGGCCTCGATTCACGGCCCCTGTTGCGCGGCGGCCTCCAGGGCGCGCTCACCGGCCAGCACGTTGGCGATCGAGTAGTTCCCTTCGTGACAGGCGTACTCGTAGATGACGTAGCCGGGGGGGCTGGTGAGCGGCAGCTCCACGGTGAACGGGCGGGTGTAGGTCGCCGGGTCGTGAATCGTGTAGCGGTAGTCGATGGTGTCGGCGTCGATGCGCGTGAAGCGCTCCACCGCGCGCAGGTCGCGGGTGCCGGGGAACCCGCGCCAGGTCGTGTCGTCGCGGTAATGCGTGGTCTCGACCACGAGCGTGTCGCCTTCCCAGCGGCCGCGTCCGTCGCCGTTCCACTGGCGGATGCGCCCGTCGATGCGCGGTCGTCCGTCGACGGGCACGACGCGTATGTCGTGGATCATCTCGTTGAGAATGACGACCTGCCCGGGCGCCTGGAAGATCTGGTAGGTGTTGCTGTAGCCGGACGGCACCGGCGGCACGCGCTGGTAGGTCATGCAGCGCTCCTGCAGCGGCCGGTCCTCCCAGGAATCGTAGGAATGGTCGCGGCGGTACTCGCGCAGCGCGGCCTGCTCCCGCGCGGCGGCGGCCGTCAGGCGCGGCAGCCGCCCGTCGGGCGGGTCGACGATGAGCGACGTCCGCCCGGTCGAGGTGCCCCTGTCCCACCAGATCTGATCGTACGCGAGGGCGAGGTCGCGGTCGCGCGACAGCTCGCCGCGCCGCTCCGACGACGCGCGGGTCGCGTCGGCCAGGTTCTGCGCGGCCACCTCCTCCGGCGTCAGGAACTCGCGCCCGGCCAGGGTCTCCGGCCGCTGCAGCGGCGTGAACGTGGCGTAGGACCAGATGCCCTGCAGGTCCGGGTCGCCCCAAGGCGTCCGCGGCGCCGTCGGATCCGCCGCCGGCGCGGCCTCCTGACCGGCGGCGGGCGCCGGCATCAGCCACGCCGCCGCAATCACCGCCGCCACCGACCACAGCAACCATCGACCAGTCATGTCGACCTCCTCCGCTCCCGAGGGCTGATATCCGACTGCCTGGTGCTATTCTACGGACGCGGGCGCATTCTGGTGGCGCCGACTGGAGGCCTGACGATGAGAAACGGAATGCCGGCGGTGCTCGCGGCGGTCCTCGCGTTCGGCACGTTCGGCGCACTCGGCGCGGCACCGGCCGCCGCCGAGGACATCGAGATCACCGAATGGGTGGTCCCCTGGGAGAACACCCGGCCGCGCGACCCCTACGTCGACGGTCGGGGACGCGTCTGGTTCGTCGGCCAGCGGGGCGACTACCTGGCCTACCTCGACCCGGCGACGGGCGACTTCCGGCGCTACGAGCTCGACCCGGGCACCGGACCGCACAACGTGATCGTCGACGACGACGGGTTCGCGTGGTACGCGGGCAACCGCGCGCGGCACATCGGCCGGCTCGATCCGGAGACTGGGGCCATCGAGAAGTTCATGATGCCGACCCCCGACGCGCGGGATCCCCATACGCTGACCTTCGACCGCAACGGCGACATCTGGTTCTCGGTGCAGATCGGCAGCTTCGTCGGCAAGCTGGGCACGCAGACCGGCACGGTGGAGCTCATCCCGATCGAGGGCGCCGGCCGGCGGCCCTACGGCATCGTGGTCGACGCGGACAACCGCGCCTGGTTCTGCCAGTTCGGCACGAACCGGCTCGCCACGGTCGATCCGGAGACGCTGGCGCTCGAGGAGTTCGAGCTGCCGCGGGCCGAGGCCCGGCCGCGCCGGGTGGGCCTGACGTCGGACGGACACCTGTGGTACGTCGACTACGCCGGCGGCCGGCTCGGCCGGCTCGATCCGGCCAGCGGCGAGGTCCGGGAGTGGGTGGTCCCCGGCGGGGCCGAGGCCCGGCCGTACGGCATGGCCGTCGACGCCGAGGACCGGCTCTACTTCGTGGAGTCGGGCGTCCGGCCGAACCGCTTCGTCGGCTTCGACCCGGCCACCGAGGAGTTCTTCGCGGCAGCCGACATCGCCAGCGGCGGCGGCACCGTGCGCCACATGTACTACCACCCGCCGACGCGCGAGATCTGGTTCGGCACCGACACGAACCACATCGGCCGCGCGCGCGTCGTGCCGTAACGTGCGCCCGGCGTCACGCTCGACCTCCCGCCGGCGGCTGGCGCCGGGCGGTGCGTGGCAACATTCGCACGCCCTGGCGGGAGGTCGTGCTACTATTGACACATGGGCGATCTGGTCAGGCTGATGACGCTGGAAGGCGCCGGCGTACTGCTGGTGCTCGTGTGGCTGGTCGTCAGGCTGGAGTGGATCCGGTCCGAGAACACGAACGCGCACAGGGTCATCGCCAGGAACATCGACGACGTCAAGCAGGACGTTCGGATGATCATCAAGCACATGCTGGAGCGCAAGCCTGCGGCGCCGGACGCCTGAGCAACGACGACCGCGACCGGCGCCCGCCGTCACACGAGCGGCCGGGTGTCCACCGTCACCGTGAGGACATCGAGCTCGTAGAACTGCTCGTGCCGCACCTCCTTCGCCACGTGGCGCAGGATGCGCGGCCCGACGTCCCTGACGATCTCGTGATCCTCGTCCAGCTTGCCGAGCCGGGCCTCGAGGTTGGCGTCGTCGGGACCGCTGACCAGCTCGATCTGCAGGACGTCGTCGACCGGCCGCACCGCGATGCGGATGGGCCGCGGCGCCGACTCCGCCTGGCGTTCGAGCAGGTACAGGAACGCCTCCTCGCCGGCGAGCTGCAGGCGGTTGGTGGCCGTCTCGTCCCAGCCGGCGCCCTGGGCGGCGGCATCGAGCGCGGCGTGCAGCCTGGATAGCGACCGCACGCTCGGCTCCAGCACGTCGTGTCGGCCGCGCTGCCGCAGCGACACCAGCAGCGTCAGCGCCATGGCCATGATGCCGCCGGCCGCCATGCCGTTGTCGAGCACGCCCCGCGACCACGCCGGGAGGTGGTCGGCGAAGATGACGCCGTTCTGGAAGCCGAGCCCGATCCAGAACGAGATGCAGACGACGAGCCCCTTCTCGTAGCCGAACCCGCCCGTGGTGACCATGCGCACGCCCTGGCGGAACAGGAGGACGATGAGAACGAAGAGGTAGGCGCCGGCGACCGGATCGGGCACGACCTGCAGCAGGGCCGGGAGCTTGGGCAGGAAGGCCGTCAGGACGATGATGGCCCCGCCGTAGAGCGCCACGCGCCGCGCGGCGACGCCGGTCAGGTCGCCGATGGAGATGCTGGTCGAGTAGGTGGTGTTCGGCACCGTGGCGGCGATGCCGGAGAGCAGATTGCCGACGCCGTCCGCGTTCAGCGCGCGCTGGACCACCTTGAAGTCCACCGGCACCGGGGTGCGATGGGAGACCCGCTGGATGGCGACGGCGTCGCCGTAGGTCTCGATGGCGCCGATAATGGTGACGATGACGAAGGGGACCAGCAGGCCGAAGAAGCGCGCATCGAACGACAGGTCGAGGCCGGGCCAGCCGCTCCCGGGCAGGCCGAACCAGGCGGCGTCGAGCAGCGGCGTCCAGTCCAGCATCCCGGTGGCGGCCGCGACCGCGCTCCCCGCCAGAACGCCGAAGAGCGGCGCCCACAGGCGGGTCGCGCCGCGGGCGAAGAGGGACACCAGGGTGATGGTCGCGAAGGCCGCGAAGGCCACCAGCGGGCCGCTCGAAGCGCCGGGGTCCACGCCGGCGGGGACGCCCGCCAGCAGGTCCGTCGTGATGGGAAACACGTTGACGGCGAGCAGCATGATCACCGTGCCGCCGACCGTCGGCGTGATCAGGCGGCGGAACAGCGACAGCCGGGCCGAGAACAGGAACTGCACGAGCGACGAGACGATCACGAGCGTCGCCAGCAGCGGCAGGCCGCCGGCGGCCACCGCCGCCATCGAGACGCCGATGAACGCGCCCGACGTGCCCATGTAGAGGGGATAGCCGGCGCCTATCGGACCCACCGGCCGGGCCTGCACGATGGTCGCGAGGCCGCAGATCAACAGGGCGGCGAACACGGCCCACTCCACCCCCTCGGGATGGTTCGCGGCCCTGAGCACGATGATCGGCGTGAGGATGATGGGGGTCAGGATGAGGAGGACGACCTGCAGACTGAGCCCCAGGGTCAGCGCTTCCGACGGCGTCTCGTCGACGGCGTAGCGCAGGCGGGAGTTCGCCGTCGATCCGCCAGATTCGGTCATGGCGTCGCCCGCCTCAGCGCCCGCGGGCGCGGCGGCCCCGCTGCAGCGCGGCGGCCACGCCGGCACCGGCCACGACGCCCCCCGACAACGCGCTGACCCAGCCCGGGAACTGCAGCCAGATGGTCAACCCGGCCACGGCGGCGGCGGTGGCCAGCGCCAGCAGCACGCTGGCGAGATACTTCGGAACCCGAATGGTCGCCCGCATCTCCCAGGCGCCCCCGGCGTCGTCCGCCGCCCGCGGCCGGTCGCCGCGCGAGCGGCCCATCAGCATCAGCAGCAGCACGATCACCCCGATGACGGCGATTTCGGACAGCCCCACCATTGGTAGACAGTCTAATCCGCCGGACCCACGTGGACGATGCGCTCGCCGCGGTACTGGCCGCGCCGCCGCCCGCCCTCGGGCATGCCGCGCGCGACGAGCCGGCCGTCGTGGCGGTAGTCGTGGAAGAAGAACGGGATGCCTTCGCCGAAGTAGGGATCCATCGCATCCTGCAGGTGCAGGTGCACGTGGGGCTCGCTGCTGTTCCCGGAGTTGCCCACGCGCCCGAGCGGCTGGCCGGCGGCCACGCGGTCGCCGACGCGGACGGCGACCGAGCCGGGCTGCAGGTGTCCGAGGAACAGGTACTCCGCCGGGCCCACCTCGATGCCGACGTGGTTGCCGAGCCCCGCCAGCCCCCAGCGCCGGGCGCCAATGGCGACGTCCGGCTCGCCGTCGCGCGCCGCGAACACCACCCCGGCCGCCGGTGCGTACACCGGCAGGCCGTAGGCGTAGTAGTCCTCGACCGCGGCGCCGTCCGTGCGGAACGTGCGCCCGTCGCGGGTCACCAGCAGGTCGTACGCCCAGCGCTGGTCGGGCAGGAACACGTGGTAGTTGACCGGCGCGGTCGACCCGCCCCAGGCCACCGTCACCGCGCCGTCGATCGGGACGCGAAAGGCGACGGTGCTGGGCCGCGCGTCGTAGGACGACGGATACGGGTCGTAGATGGGCAGCGTCGCGACCACGCCGATCAGGCCCGCGTAGGCCAGGAGCTGCCAGTGGTTCACGCCATGCTTCCAGCGGTAGGCCGAGCGCAGCGAGGCGACCAGCAGGCCCGCGGTCAGGATGGCGAGGACGATGGGGCCCGCGTACCAGATCCAGAGAGCCAGGTGGCCCGGGCGGGCCCAAAGCGTCAGGAGCAGCGCCAGGTGCAGCGCGACCAGCCCGGGGACGAGGCGCACCCACCCGTCGACGGCACGCCGCTGGGCGGGGTCCGGCCGCGGCAGCGGGCGCAGCTTGTGGCGCCGCTGGCGGATCCACTCCTCGAGCTGGCGTTCGTACTCATCCTCCGCCATGTCACGGTGACCCGCTGCCGGTCCAGCGGGCGCTCAGGGCGGCGCGGTCGACCGGCGCGCCGCGCAAATACACGGACTGAATGCGGCGCGTGTTGGTGATGTCGTCCAGCGGGTTGGCCTCGAGCACCACGAAGTCGGCGCTCTTGCCGGCCTCGACCGTTCCCGCGTCGTCCAGCTCGAGCAGCGCGGCCGAGTTCCGCGTGGCGGCGACGAGCGCCTCGTGCGGCGTCATGCCGGACGCGACCATGTCGGCCAGCTCGACGTGCGGGGTCCAGCCCGCGTTGCCGTCCGTGCCGAACGCGATCCGCACGCCCTCGGCGTTGAGCCGCGCGAGATTGCGGGCCTGGATGTCGAAGCTCTCCCGGGCGTCCGGCCGGTCGGTGTACTGGGCCTGCAGCGCCTCCAGCTCGGCGGGGGGAATCGTCTCGCGCAGCCAGCCGAGATCCTCCGCCACGCCGCGGTTCGGCAGGTTCGGGACCAGCACGACGTGCGGCCGCTGCCGCCACAGCTCGACGAGCTCGTCGTCGACGTCCCGGTCCCGCACGCCGTGCGCGAACGCGTCGACCCGGCGCGCAGGAGCCCCTTCGCATCCTCGAGCGTGAACACGTGCGCGGTGACCCGCAGCCCGTGCCGATGGGCCTCGTCGATGATCGCCGTGTACATCCCGGGCGTCATCTTCTCGTAGCGGCCGCCGCGATCGTCGACCCAGATCTTGACCAGGTCGACCTCGAGGGCCGCCAGCTCCCGCACGGCGGTGCGCCCTTCCTCCGCGCTCGCGATCCAGTACGGCAGCGGCGGGCGGCCCGGCTCCGGCCGGGTGATGCCCCGCCCGGCCGTGCGAAAGCGCGCCGCGCCGGGAATGGTCTCCGCGCGCACGTCGAAGGGCGCGCCGGGGGCGTCCCAGCCGAGGCTCATCGCCACGCTCACGCCGTAGTACGCCTTGCGCCGCAGGTCCTCGACGAGCGCCTCGCGCTCGCGGCTCAGGTGCACGTGCGTGTCGACGAGCGCCGGGATGACCGTGCGGCCGCGCAGGTCGACGCGCGCCGCGCCGGCCGGGACCTCCACCTCGCCCGCGCGGCCCACGGCCTCGAAGCGCGCGCCGCGGACGACGAAGGCGGCGTCGGCGATGGGCTCGCTGCCGTCGCCGACGACCAGCCGCGCCCCTTCGTACACCGTCACATTGGCCTGGGCGGCCGCCGGCGGCGGCGCCTGCGCCGCCGCGAGCACCACGAGCGCTGCCGCTGTCGCACAGTGTCGCACCCTGAACATCCCCACCTCCCTCGTACGGTCCAGGTGCTGTACTGTGTTATGAACACGCCGGAAATTCAACCGTTTCCCGAATGAGCTTTCCCGACCTGCGCGCGTTTCTCGACCGGCTGCGGCGCGACGGCGACCTCGTGGAGGTCGCGGCCCCGGTCGACCCGCACCTCGAGGCGGCCGAGATCCACCGCCGCGTCATCGCCGCGGGCGGCCCTGCGCTGCTGTTCACGAACGTGCGGGGCTCGTCCTTCCCGCTGGCGACCAATCTGTTCGGCACCGCCCGCCGCGCGGAGCTGGCGTTCGGCGAACGGCCGTTCCGGCTGATCCGCCGGCTCGTCGAGCTGGTCGAGACCGTGCTGCCGCCCTCGCCGGCCAAGCTGTGGGGAGCGCGCGACCTGGGGCTCGAGCTGCTCCGCATCGGGTCGAAGCGGGGGGCGCGCGGACCGGTCACCGACGTCGTCACCGACGACGTGCGCCTGGACACCCTGCCGGCGCTGACGACCTGGCCGGACGACGGCGGCCCGTTCATCACGCTGCCGCTGGTCTTCACGGAGCATCCCGACGGGCGCGGCCACAACCTGGGCATGTACCGGCTGCAGGTCCACGACCGCCGGACCACCGGCATGCACTGGCAGATCGGCAAGGGCGGCGGCTTCCACCATGCCGTGGCCGAGGCCCGCGGCCGGGCGCTGCCGGTCACCGCGTTCCTCGGCGGGCCGCCGGCGCTGATGCTGGCGGCGATTGCGCCGCTGCCGGAGAACGTGCCCGAGCTGGTGCTGGCCTCGCTGATCGCCGGCGAGCGGCTGCGGCTGGTCGAGGGCCCCTGGCCGCATCCCCTGCCGGCGGCGGCCGAGTTCGCGCTCATCGGCGAGGCGCCCCCGCGCGAGCGCCGGCCGGAGGGCCCCTTCGGCGACCACTACGGCTACTACTCGCTGCGGCACGACTATCCCGTGCTGCGGGTCGGCCGGGTCGCCCGGCGGCGCGACGCCATCTTCCCGGCGACGGTGGTCGGCAAGCCGCGGCAGGAGGACTTCTTCATCGGCGACCTGCTCCAGGAGCTGCTCTCGCCGCTCTTTCCGCTGGTGATGCCGGCCGTCGAGCGGCTCTGGTCCTACGGCGAGACCGGCTACCACTCGCTATCCGCGGCCGTCGTCAAGCAGCGCTACGCGCGGGAAGCGATGGCGAGCGCGTTCCGGATACTCGGCGAGGGCCAGCTCTCGCTGACCAAGTTCCTGCTCGTCACCGATCAGCCGGTCGACCTCAAGGACTTTCCGGCCACGCTCGAGCACCTGCTGGCGCGCACGCGGCCGGAGACAGACCTGTACGTCTTCTCCAACCTGTCGATGGACACGCTCGACTACACGGGGCCGGCCGTCAACCTGGGCTCGAAGGGCATCTGGCTCGGCCTCGGCGATGCGGTGCGGGAGCTGCCGCGCGAGTTCTCGGCGGCCGAGCTGCCGGCCGGGATCTCGGAGGTCCGCGTGTTCTGCGGCGGCTGCCTGGTCGTCGGCGCGCCGGCCGTCGGCCTGGATCCCGACGCGCCGGCGCGCGTCGCGGCGCACCCGGCGTTCGCCCGCTGGCCCCTGATCGTGCTGACGGACGAGCCTGCGCGCGCCGTGCGCAGCCCGATCAACTTCCTGTGGACGACGTTCACCCGCTTCGAGCCGGCGGCCGACATTCACGCGGCCGCGACCCGCGTGGTCCGCAACCACCTGGCCTACGCCCCGCCGGTCGTGATCGACGCCCGGCTCAAACCGGGGTTCCCGCGGGAGCTGGCGTGCCGCGACGACATCGCCGCGCGGGTCACGCGCCGCTGGCGCGAGTACTTCCCGGCGGGCGGCGTCGAGATGGGCGACAGCGAGGCCGCCCACCTCGACTGAGCAACAAGATTTCTTCCCAACGCGGCGGCGGTGGTGGTAGCCTCACGCATACGAAGGAGATCTCTCATGCGCAGTTGGACCAGGAACGTTTCGATCGTCAGCGTGGCCATCGCCGCGGCCGTGGCGAGCGCCGTCATCACCGCCTCGGTGATGCGCCCGGCGGCCCAGGGCGGCGACATCGCCCGCACCGTGGACGGCCGGCCCGACTTCAACGGGATCTGGCAGGCCCTCAACGAGGCCCACTGGGATCTGGAGGCCCACGCCGCCCGGGCCGGGATGGTGACCCAGCCGGGGGTCTATCCGTTCGAGTACGCCGAGGTGCCCGCCGCGCCGGTGGTGGCGCTCGGGGCCGCCGGGGGCGTCCCCGCGTCGGTGGGCGTCGTGCAGGGGGACGGGAGGATTCCGTACACCGCGGAAGCGGCGCAGATCAAGGCCGAGAACCAGGCCAACTGGATCGACCGCGACCCGGAGCTGAAGTGCTATCTGCCGGGCATTCCGCGCGCGATGTACATGCCCTACCCGTTCCAGATCATCCAGAGCACCAACAAGATCCAGATGGCCTACGCGTTCACCAGCACGGCGCGGACCATCCACCTCGATGAGGTCGAGCGGCCCCCCGACGACACCTACATGGGGCACTCGGTCGGGCGCTGGGAGGGCGACACGCTGGTGGTCGACGTCAACCGGTTCAACGGTAAGAACTGGTTCGACCGGGCGGGCAACTTCCACAGCATCGATCTGGTCCTGGAGGAGCGGTTCACGCCGATCTCGTCCGACGCCATCCAGTACGACGTGACGATCACGGATCCGAACACCTTCACGGAGCCCTGGCAGATCTCGATGCCGCTCTACAAGCGCCTGGAGCCGAACGCGCAACTGCTCGAGTACCGCTGCATCGAGTTCGTCGAGGAGTTCCTCTACGGGCACGTGCGCAGGGAGCCGCTGGTCACGCGCTGGGAGGGCGAGACCATGATCGTGGACATCACGCGCAAGGTGCCCGAGGGCAACGCGTTCTACGACTGGTACCGCAAGTAGCGGGAGGAGAAACCATGCAGAGCAAGCTCATCGTCGGTGTGCTCGGAGTCGGTCTGCTGCTGGCGGCGTTCGCAACGCCGGCCGCGGCGCATCACGCCTTCGCGGCCGAGTTCGACGCCAACAGCCCGGTCAACTTCGCCGGCACGGTCACGCGCATGGAGTGGGTCAACCCGCACGTGTGGATCCACATCGACGTCGAGATGGACGACGGGTCGACCGAGAGCTGGGCGTTCGAGGGCGGCACCCCGAACGTGCTCTTCCGCCGCGGCTTCACCAAGGAGTCGCTGCTGCCGGGGACCGAGATCCACGTCGACGGCTATCAGGCGAAGGACGGCACCAACCGCGCCAACGGCCGCGACATCACCTTCCCCGACGGCACGAAGCTGTTCCTCGGCTCGTCCGGCACCGGGGCCCCCTACGAGCTGCGGCCCGAGAACAACGCGCCGCGGGGCGTGCGATGAAACGCCAGTTGCTCGCGAAGGCGGGCGCGGGGACAGCCCTGGCCGCCGTCATCGTCCTGCTGAGCCTCGCGCCGGCCGCGGGGCAGACGCAGGCCGGCGGCGAGCAGCAGGCGGCGCCGGCGACCGCCACCCCGTGGGGCGACCCCGACCTGCAGGGCCTGTGGACCACGCGCTACGACACGCCCCTGCAGCGGCCGGCCCGGTTCGCGGACCAGGAGTTCTTCACCGACGAGGAGCGGGCGGCGCTGGACATCGAGCGCACGGCCATCCTCGAACGTGACCCGCGGCCGACCGTCGGCAATCCCCTGGCCTCCGGCGGCGCGTACAACCGGGCGGTCTTCCTGACGCACAAGGAAACCGGCCGCCGCACGTCGCTGATCGTGGATCCGCCGGACGGGCGCATTCCGCCGCTGACGCCGGAGGCGCAGGAGCGCCGGCAGGCACTGCGCGAATTCCAGCTCGCCCTGCTGCAGGCCACGGACACCTGCAAGGACGGCCTGTCCGGATGCGCCGGGGGCGAGTACGGGCCGCCGTCGCCGCGGCGCGACGAGACGCCGCCGATGTACCTGACGGTGAACGTGAACCGCGCCAACGGCCCCGAGGACCGCGGCCTCGGCGAGCGCTGCATGCTGGGCCGCCTGCCCGACTTCGGCGGCGCCGCCGGCTTCGTGCTGCAGGTCGTCCAGTCGCCCGAAGCCGTGTCGATCTTCTACGACACCGGCCAGGGACAGGGCTGGCAGCGCGTCATCCCGGTGACCGACCGCCCGCACCTGCCCTCGGACCTCCGCCAGTGGCGCGGCGACTCGCGCGGCCGCTGGGAAGGCGACACGCTGGTGGTCGACGTGACCAACTTCGGGCCCAAGACCGACTTCTTCGGCGCGCGCGAGAACCTGCATCTCGTCGAGCGCTGGAGGCGTGTCGACGCCGAGACGCTCGAGTACGTGGTCACCATCGAGGATCCGACCACGTGGACGCGGCCGTGGACCGTGGCGCTCAATCTGGCGCTGCAGGACAACCAGGCGAACCGCATCTACCGGGAGCCCCGCTGCCACGAGGGCAACTACGGCATGCCGGGGTTGCTCGCCGGCGCGCGCGCCGACGAGCGGGCGTACGCCGAGGGTCGCGGGCCGCATCCCGCGACGATCTGCAGCGCGGGCTGCGGTGCCGGGCTCGCCGCGGAGGATCGCGACCCGTTGCGCTAGCGGACAACGTCGATCGTTCAGCGTGACGGCGCAGGTTCCGGCCGGGACCTGCGCCGTTTCTTTTTTCGCCGGCACGCTCACACGCCCATGCAGGTTCAGGTGCTCCAGCACGTCCCGTTCGAGGGCCCGGGCAGCATCGCCGGCTGGCTGGCCGCGCGGCGCGCGGACGTCGGGTGCACGCGGCTGTTCGCGGGCGACCCGCTGCCGCGCGCCGACGCGATCGACGCCCTGGTCGCGATGGGCGGGCCGATGAGCGTCAACGACGAGGACACGCTGGCCTGGCTGCGACCCGAGAAGCAGCTCGTGCGCGACGCCGTCGCCCGCGGCATCCCCGTGCTGGGCGTCTGTCTGGGCGCGCAGTTGATCGCGAGCGCACTCGGCGCGCGCGTCTACGCGGGCACGGAGCGGGAGATCGGCTGGTTCCCGGTCAACGGGGTCCCGGACTCCGCGCCGGGCTTCCGGTTCCCGCCCGAGTTCCTCGCCTTCCACTGGCACGGCGAGACGTTCGACCTGCCCGCCGGCGCCGTCCGCCTGGCCGGCAGCACAGCCTGCGAGAACCAGGCATTCCGGATCGGACGCCGCGTCATCGCGCTGCAGTTCCACCTGGAGACGACGCCGGCCGCGGCGGAGGCCCTGATCGAGAACTGCCGTGACGAGCTCGTCCCCGGCCCTTACGTCCAGACCGAGCCTGCGCTGCGCGCCGCCCCCGCGGCGCACTACGCGGCAATCAACGAGCTGATGGCGCGGGTGCTGGAGGAGCTGCTCGCCTGACGAGCTGCTCGCCTGAACGCAGCCGCCGCGGCCGTTGTCGCAGACCCGCCCGAGGAGGCGGCCGGGGAGTGCTCGCCCGCCTCGGTGGTATGATCGGCCACCGGCCAGGACTCAGCGGGAGGGGAAGCATGTTCCGCCCTCGTTCGGTCGTCGCCTCGCTGGCGATCCTCCTGGGAGGCTGGATGGCGGTCATGGCAGCCGCCCCCGGCCGCCTGCACGCAGCCAACCCCCGGCAGGCGTCTGCGGCGCCGTCTGCGGCTTCACCCGCAGCGCTTCGTGCGATCCTCGATAGGTACTGCGTCGGTTGTCACAATCAGCAGCTCCGCACGGCAGGCCTGATGCTGGACGCGCTGGATGCCGCAAGCGTGGGCAGCGCAGCCGAGGTGTGGGAAAAGGTGATCGGCAAGCTGCGGATGGGCACGATGCCGCCGCCCGGTCGACCGCGGCCGGCTCGGCCCACCAGCGACGCGTTGATCGCCTGGCTGGAGGGCGAGCTCGACCGGGCGGCCGCGGGGCGGCCGAGCCCGGGCCGCACCCAGTCGTTCCATCGGCTCAACCGGACCGAATACGGGAACGCGATCCGCGACCTGCTGGCGCTCGAGGTCGACGTCGCGTCGCTGCTGCCCGCCGACCAGGTGACCGACGGGTTCGACAACATCGCGGACGCCCTCTCGGTCTCGCCGGCGCTGCTGGACCAGTACCTGTCGGCCGCCCGCAGGCTCAGTCGTCTCGCGGTCGGACTGCCGCCGTCCGGACCGGCCATCGAAACATATCGAGTGCCGCAAAGGATGGCCCAGGACGACCAGACCAGTGAAGAGGTACCGTTCGGGTCGCGCGGCGGCGTCGTGGTCCGTCACTACTTTCCGGTCGACGGCGAGTACGTCCTCGGGATCCGTCTGCGGCGCGAAGCGTTCGGCTACATCATGGGCCTCGGGAAGCGGCATCGGATCGATGTCCGCCTGGACGGCGCGCGGCTGGCGCTGTTCTCGGTGGGAGGCGAGAGCCCGGGCAGGCCAGCCCCCGCGGGCTATGCGGGCAGCGTGGACGGGGACCCGGCATGGGAGCACTACTGGCATCGCGCCGACGACCGGTTGGAAGTGCGCTTCCCCGCGCGGGCGGGGCTGCGTGCGGTCGGCGTGTCGTTCGTGGGCACGCTCACCGACCCCGAGGAGATACTGCAACCGGTACCGGCGCACTCCACGCTCAACCGGGGCCACGGCGTCGAGATGCCGGACGGCAATCCGGCCGTGGACGCGGTCACGATCGATGGGCCGTACGACGTCTCGGGTCCGGGGAGCACGCCCAGCCGCGGCAGGATCTTCGTCTGCCAACCGGCGCGCGGCGCTGACGAGGAACGCTGCGCCAGGGAGATTCTCTCCACGCTCGCCAGGCGCGCGTATCGCCGTCCGGTCACGGCGGGAGAGGTCGACACGCTGCTCGGCTTCTACAGAGCCGGGCGGGGCGAGGGCGACTTCGACGCCGGCGTCCAGTACGCGCTCGAACGCATCCTCGTCGACCCGAGCTTCCTGTTCCGCATCGAACGCGATCCACCCGGCGTGGCGCCGGGCGGCGTCTACGCCCTGAGCGGCCTCGAGCTGGCGTCCCGGTTGTCGTTCTTCCTCTGGAGCAGCATCCCCGACGACGAGCTCCTCCACGCGGCTGCCGGGGGATCGCTGGACGATCCGGCGGTTCTGGAAGCACAGGTGCGGCGCATGCTGGCCGATCCGCGCGCGCAGGCGCTGGTGGACAATTTCTTCGGCCAGTGGCTGCAACTGCGCGATCTGCGGAGCGTGACGCCGAGCTCGACCCTGTTTCCCGGATTCGACGACAACCTGCGCGCAGCGCTGATGCGGGAGACGGAGCTGTTCATCGAGAGTCAGTTTCGTGACGATCGAAGCGTGCCGGAGCTGCTGAGCGCGGACTACTCCTTCCTGAACGAGCGGCTGGCCCGCCACTACGGGATACCGAACGTCCACGGGAACCGCTTCCGGCGAGTGACGTTCAGCGCCCCCGAGCGGGGCGGCCTGCTGGGCCAGGGCAGCCTGCTCACGGTGACGTCCTATCCCAACCGGACGTCGCCGGTGCTGCGGGGCAAGTGGGTGCTCGACACCCTCCTCGGCGCACCACCGCCACCGCCGCCGCCCGACGTGCCGAGCCTGCCGGAGCGGGGCGTCGGCGGGCGGCCTCTGTCGGGGCGGGAACGGCTGGAGCAGCACCGGGAGAATCCCGTCTGCGCGACCTGCCATGCGCAGATGGATCCGTTGGGCTTCGCCCTGGAGAACTTCGACGCCGTCGGCGCGTGGCGTACCAGCGACGGGGGCGTCCCCATCGATGCGTCCGGCGCCGTGCCGGGCGGCGCCTCGTTTCGGGGCGTGGCGGGACTGCGGACGACGCTGCTCGGTTATCGCGAGCAGTTCGTCGACACCGTCATCGCCAGACTTCTCTCGTACGCGCTCGGCCGCCCCGTCGAGCACCACGACTTTCCGGCGATCCGCGAGGTCCGGCGGAGCGCGGCTCCGAGTCGCTACCGCTGGTCGTCCATCGTCCTGGGGATCGTCCGGAGCACGCCGTTTCGGATGCGCGAATCCCATGCGCGCGAAGGAGCCGGCCCATGATCGTCGTCAAGAAGTCGCTGTCCAGGCGGACCGTGCTGCGGGGACTGGGCGTCACGCTCGGCCTGCCGCTCCTGGACGCGATGGTGCCCGCCCTGTCGGCGTTGACGAAGACAGCCGCGAAACCCGTGCAGCGTTTCTCGGCCGTGTACGTGCCGAACGGGATAACGATGGCGGCCTGGACGCCGGCCGCGGAGGGAACCGCGTTCGAGCTCACACCCATCCTGCAGCCGCTGGCGCCCCTTCGGGATCGCGTGCTCGTGATATCCGGCCTGAACGGGCCGGCGGGCCAGGACCATTACGGCGCCTCCACCGGGTTTCTCACGGGCGTGGAGGACGGCGGCCGGGCAAGGGTGGGCGAGCCCCGGCGCGGGTTGAAGGCCGGCGTCTCCGTCGATCAGCTCATGGCGCAGGAGTTCGGGCGCCACACGGAGCTGGCGTCGCTGGAGCTCGCCGTCGACGGCATGGAGGAGACGACGGCGAGCCCGTACACGAACACCATCTCCTGGCGCACGTCCACGCAGCCGCTGCCCATGGAGAACAACCCGCGCCGGGTGTTCGAGCGGCTGTTCGGCGACAGCGGGACGACGGACCCGCAGACCCGGGCCGCTCTCCGGGGGCGGGAAAAGAGTATCCTCGATTCGGTGTTCGAGGCCGCCGGCAGCCTCGAACGGGAAGTCGGACCGAGCGACCGCGTCAAGATCCGGGAGTATCTCGACGCCGTCCGCGACACCGAACGACGCATCCAGAACGCCGAGGCGCAGGGCGCGCGGGAGCTGCCGCTGGTGGCGCGGCCGGCAGGCGTCCCGCCGACGTTCGAGGAGCACGCGAGCCTGCTGTTCGACTTGCAGTTGCTGGCGCATCAGTCCGACCTGACGCGCGTCATCACCTTCATGCTCGGCCGCGAGCTGACCGGCCGGACGTATCCCGAGCTCGGCGTGCTCGAGGCGCACCATCCGCTGTCGCATCATTCGTACAATCCGGCGAAGATCGCGGGCATCACCCGGATCAACACCTTCCACATGTCCCTCTTCGCGAGGTACCTGGAAAAGCTGCAAGCGACGCCGGACGGTGACGGCTCCCTGCTCGATCACATGCTGGTCCTGTACGGTTCGGGCATGTCCGACGGCAACTCGCACGACCTCAACAACGTGCCCCTGCTCCTGGCCGGCGGTGCGGCATCCGGCGGGGGCCGTCACGTCAGGTACGCCGGCGAGCCGACGGCGAACCTGCTCGTTGCCATCATGCACAGGCTCGACCTGCCCATCGAGTCGGTCGGCCGGAGCACCGACAGGCTCGACCTCGAAACACTGACGGGCATCTAGCAGCCGGGAGACGAGCATGCGTGTCGGAGGTCTCGTCGGCTGGCTGATGCTGCTCTGGCCGGCCGTCGGCCTTGCCGCCGGTCCGGACGAGCAGTTGATGGAGGCGGTCCGGAGCGGCGACACCGCGGTTGTGCGCGAGCTCGTGGAGCAAGGGGTCGACGTGACCACGCCGGAGGGCGATGGCGCGACGGCGCTCCACTGGGCGGCCTACGCGGACGACGCGGAGACGGCGGAGCTACTGATCCGCGCCGGCGCCGGCGTCGACGCGACGAACGACCTGGGGGTGACGCCGCTCTGGGTGGCCTGCACCAACGGGAGCGCGGAGATGGTCGCCAGACTGCTGGAGGCGGGTGCGAACCCGAACATCGCCCCGGCGACCGGCGGCACGCCGCTGATGCGGGCGGTCCGCACGGGCAACGCGGACGCGGTCGAATTGCTGCTGACCGCCGGCGCGGACGTGAACGCAACCGAGGGCTCCCGCGGGCAGAACGCGTTGATGTGGGCGGTGACGCAGCACCACGCCGCCGTCGCGCGGATGCTGATCGACCGGGGCGCCGACCTCGAGGCCCGCACGCGCGTGTCGCGTCAGCTCGTGCTCACGTGCTGCCAGGAAAACAACACCGACGGGAACGGCTCCATCTGGATCGAGCAGGGCGGGTTCACGCCGCTGCTGTTCGCCGCCCGGCTGGGCGATCTCGACGCGGCCAAGCTGTTGCTGGCGGCGGGAGCGCACGTGGACGTCGCCACCCCGGGCGGAACAACTCCGCTCGTCGTGGCAGCCCACAGCGGCCACGGCGCCCTGGCCGCCCTGCTGCTGGCGAACGGCGCGGACCCGAACGCCGCCGGCGCCGGCTACACGGCCCTGCATGCGGCGGTCCTGCGAGACGATCCGGACCTCGTCGAGGCGCTCCTGGCTCACGGAGCGAATCCGAACGCCCGTCTCCTGCGGGGCACTCCCGCCCGGCGTGCCGCGGCGGACTTTGCCTTCAACAAGCACTGGCTCGGGGCGACGCCGCTGTGGCTGGCGGCCGGCTTCCACAGGCCCGTTCTGATACGCGCCCTGACGGCCGGCGGCGCCAATCCCCTGCTGCCGAGCAGCGACGGCACGACGCCGCTCATGGCGGCGGCGCAGGGCGAGAGCCCGCGGGCGCTCTTCCAGGATGCCTCACCCGTCTTTCCGCCGGGCGAGGAGCCCCCCACGCTCGAGGTCGTGCGGATGCTGGTCGAGCTTGGCGCCGACGTCAACGCGGTCAACGCGGCCGGCGACACGGCGCTGCATCGAGCCGCGTCCAAGCGGTTCGATGACGTCGTTCGGTTCCTCGCCGATCACCGCGCCATCCTGGACGCCCGCGACGAGCGGGGACGGACGCCCCTGGCGTGCGCGGTCCGCCACTGCCATATCCTGTCGAACACGGAGGGCTCGTTCGTCGAGGCCGACTTCCGGGCGCTTGCGGGCGGCAGCTCCAACAGCACGACGGAGCTGCTCCTGCGGCTGGGCGCGACGGAGTGACGGACACGCCGCGTCCCGTACAACGGTGACGGCGGGGAAAGGGAGCGCGGTGTCCGCGCCCCTTTCGGCCCGCCGTCAGATACGTACGCGCGGTTCCGCGTGCCGCGGCCTACCGCGATGCCTGCGCCGCGGCCTCCGCTTCCGCCTCCTCGGCGCGGGCGCCGGCGAGGATGTTGTAGAGACCGTAGTTGCCTTCGTGGCAGGCGTACTCGTACAACGGCTGCTCGTTCCACTGCATGGGAATCTCGTAGGTCCAGGGCCTGACCCACACGGTGGGATCGTCGATCGTGGCTTCGTACATCAACGTCTGATGCGACAGGCGCGTGAAGCGCTCGGTCAGCCGCAGGTGCACATCGGTCTGTCCCTGGGCGAAGCTCGTCTCGCGCAGGAAGCTGGTCGTCTCGACCACGAGCGTGTCGCCGTCCCAGTGGCCGCGCGATTCACCCGTCCACTGCGGGATCCCGCTGCCCGGACGACCGTCCAGCGGGATGACGCGGAAGTTGTGGTTCATCTCGTTGAGCAGCACCACCTGGTCGGGCGTCTGGAACAACTGCACGTTCTGGTTGTACCCGCCGGGCGTCATCGGCGGCCCGGAGTTGAACCCCGTGATGCACCGGAGCTGCAGCGCGTTCGGACCCAGGTCCTCGACAAAGCCGCCGGGCGTGGGCGCGTGCCGGTTGACGCCCCGGCGCTCCCGCTCGATGGCCGCCCGCCGCGCCGCGGCCGCCTGCGTCAGGGGCGGAATGCGCCCGTTGGGCGGGTCGACGATCAACGAGGTCCGCCGCGTCTCGACGGGCGCCGTCCCCCCGTCCAGCCAGAAGTTGTTGTAGAAACCGGGCTGCCCATCCTCGCCCCGGTCCACGTTGGCGCCGGCCACCGTGCGCCTCGCTTCCCGGTTCCAGAGCTCCGCGTTCCGGTCGATGGCCGCCTGCTCGAGGCTCGCCGCCTCTTCCTCGGTCAGGAACGCCTGGTCGGCCAGCTCCGCGGGGCGTTCCAGGGGCGTGAGGGAACGGAAGTCCCAGACCCCCTGCAGATCGGGCGCGCCCCACGGCGTGCGGGGCGCTTCCGCCGACTGCGACGCGGCCGGCATGGGCGCCAGCGCCACGACCGCGATCAGCGCATACAGCACGATGAAATGTCGTTGGATCATTCTCTTCCTCCTCCCGAATGCTACCGGCGGGACTACTTGCCGGTCTCTTCCGCTTCCCTGAGCGCGCCGGCGAGGATGTTCACGAGGCCGTAGTTGCCCTCGTGGCAGGCGTACTCGTAGACCGCGGCGTCGCTCCTCCGCATGGGAATCGCGTAGGTCCACGGGCGCACCCACGTCGTCTCGTCCTCGACCGTCGCCTCGTACAGCAGCGTCTCGGCGTCAATCCGCGTGAAGCGCTCGATCAGGTGGATGTTCGGGCCCGAGCCGCCCAGCCGGCCGACGCTCCCCGCGTAGCGGCCGAAGGCCGTCTCGCGCAGGAAGTTGGTGGTCTCGACCACCAGCGTGTCGCCGTCCCAGCGGCCGCGCGAGTCGCCCAGCCACTGGCGCAGGTCCTGCGGCAGGTGCGGGCGGCCGTCGAGCGGGACCACCCGGACCGCCGGCCCCATCTCGTTGAAGATGGCCACGTAGCCCGGAATCTGGAACAACTGGACGTTGTTGTTGTAGGCGGCGGGATACATCGGCGGGCCGGAGTTGAAGCCCACGATGCAGCGCACGCTCACCGGCACGTCCTCCACCCAGGCCCCGGGCCGCGGCACGTCGTCGCCGACACCCTCGCGCGCCGCGGCCAGCTCCTCCTGCCGGCGCTTCGCCTCCGGCGCCAGGTCGGGGATTCGCCCGTCCGGCGGATCGACGACGAGCGACGTGCGCCGGGTGCCGATGATGTTGGTCCCGAAGTCCATCCAGAACTGGTTGTAGGTGCCCGGATCGCCGG
>CAZMWA010000054.1:0-11660 GCA_964569405.1 uncultured Vicinamibacteraceae bacterium
CGCACGTCGCCGGTGCTGCGCGGCAAGTGGGTGCTCGAGAACCTGCTCGGCGCGCCGCCGCCGGAGCCGCCGCCGGACATTCCCGCGCTCGAGGAGCGGAACGCGGACGGCGAGCCCGTGTCGATGCGCGAGGCGATGGCCCAGCACCGCGAGAACCCCGCCTGCTCGGTTTGCCACGCCCCGATGGACCCGATCGGCTTTGCGCTGCAGAACTACGACGCCATCGGCGCGTGGCGCGACGTCAACGAGGGGAACACCCCCGTCGACGCCTCCGGCGTGTTGCCGGGCGGCGAGCGCTTCGATGGCCGCGCCGGGCTCAGCGACCTGCTCCTGGATCGCCCGGACGAAATCGTCGGCACGGTCACGGAGAAGCTGCTGATGTACGCGCTCGGCCGCGGGCTGGAGTACTACGACGCCCCCACCGTGCGGAAGATCGTGCGAAAGGCCGCTGGCGAGGACTATCGCTGGTCGTCTATCATTCTCGGTATCGTCAACAGCACCCCGTTCCAGATGCGGAGGTCAGAGTCATGATCGTCACCCAGAAGGCCATTCCCCGACGCACCGTGCTGCGCGGCATCGGCGCCTCGCTCGCGCTGCCGTTCCTCGACAGCATGGCGCCCGCATTCGCCGCCATCCGCAACACGGCGGCGCATCCGGTCCGGCGCTTCGGAGTCGTCTACGTGCCGAACGGCATGGCGATGCAGCACTTCACGCCGGCGGCCGAGGGCCTGGGCTTCGAGACCACCCGCATCCTGAAGCCGATCGAGGCCTTCAAGGACCAGATGCACGTCCTGACCGGCCTGAACGGGGTAGCGAGCAACGCGGGCGTGCACGCCAGCGCCGCGACGCGGTTCCTGACCGGCGTGACCCCGGCGCGGACCGAGTCGAATCTGCAGGCGGGCGTCTCCGTCGATCAGCTCATCGCGCGGAGCTTCGAGCAGCACACGCAGCTCGCCTCCCTGGAGATCGCGCTCGACAGCCGCGACGTCTCCGGGTCGTGCGACGTCGGCTTCAGTTGCACCTACACGAACACCATCTCCTGGCGCAGCGACACGA
Source organism: uncultured Vicinamibacteraceae bacterium (assembly GCA_964569405.1). Taxonomy (GTDB): domain Bacteria; phylum Acidobacteriota; class Vicinamibacteria; order Vicinamibacterales; family UBA8438; genus JAAXGX01. The sequence goes on from CAZMWA010000054.1 coordinate 1,057, forward strand.
CGCCGCTGTCCGGTGAGAACAACCCGCGCGCGGTGTTCGAGCGGCTCTTCGGCGACGCCGGCTCGACCGACTCGGCCGCACGCCTGGCCCGCATCCGCAAGGACCGGAGCATCCTCGACTCGGTGACCGAGAAGATCGACGCGCTGCAGCGCGGGCTCGGCCCGAGCGACCGCGTGCGCGTCACCGAGTACCTCGAGGCGGTGCGCGACATAGAGCGCCGCATCCAGAAGGCGGAGGAGCAGAGCGACCGCGAGCTGCCCGAGGTCGATCAGCCGGCGGGCATCCCGGCGACCTACGCCGAGCACGCCAGGCTGATGTTCGACCTGATGCTCCTGGCGTACCAGACCGCCCTGACCCGCGTCAGCACCTACATGATGGCGCGCGAGATCAGCGGCCGGACATATCCGGAGATCGGGGTGCCCGACTCGCACCACCCGACCTCGCACCATCGCGACGACCCGACCCTCTACGAGAAGATCGCGAAGATCAACGAGTTCCACATCTCGCTCTTCGGGTACTTCCTCGAGAAGGCGCGCGCGACGCCGGACGGCGACGGCAACCTGCTCGACCACATGATGCTGCTCTACGGCGCCGGGATGTCGGACAGCAACCGGCACGACAACAAGGGGCTGCCCCTCGTGCTGGTGGGCGGCGGCTCGGGTCAGCTCAAGCCGGGCGCGCGGCACCTCGTCTACAAGGAGAGGACGCCGGCGACCAACCTGCACCTGACCATCCTCGACAAGATGGGCGTGCCGGTCGACCGGATCGCCGACAGCACCGGCCCGCTGGACCTGCTGGCGATCAGTTGACGGCGCGCTGAGCGAGGCGAGACCTGGAGGCCCGGCAGCAATGCCGGGCCTTTTCTTTAGTCTCTTTGCCGACTCCGGACGCGTGCTGCCGAGGCGGTTCAAGACTCAGGCGGCATCGCGCGGTGTTACGCTATCTGCCTGCTTCGGAGGTAACCGGATGGCCCGAGTCTCGATCACCGTCAACGGCAAGCGGCGCGCCGCCGAGGTGGAGCCGCGCCTGTTGCTCGTCCATTTCCTGCGCGAGCATCTCAACCTGACCGGCGCGCACGTCGGCTGCGACACGAGCCAGTGCGGCGCCTGCACGGTGCTGGTGGATGGACGGAGCGCGAAGTCGTGCACGATCTTCGCGGTGCAGGCCGACGGGTCGGAGGTGACGACCATCGAGGGGCTGGCCGACGGCGACCGGCTGCATCCGTTGCAGGAAGGGTTCTGGGAGGAGCACGGGCTGCAGTGCGGTTACTGCACGCCCGGGATGATCCTGTCGGCCGTGAATCTGCTGGAAGACAACCCGGCGCCGACCGAGCAGGAGATCCGCGACGGCCTCGACGGCAATCTCTGCCGCTGCACGGGCTATCAGCACATCGTCAACGCGATTCAGCACGCAGCCGAGCGGATGGGGCGATCGGACGCCGCCGCGTCGCCGCGTCGATGAGCCAGGCCTTTCCGCCCGCGTCGGCCGAGCTGCTGTGCCGGGAGACGCACTTCGCCGCGCATCGCGCCGGGCGTTACCTGGTCGTCGAGTTGCTGGCGCCGCATCGCGTGCTGAGCAACTCCGCGCACGTGGGGGGACAGCGCGAGGATCTCCGCTTCCTGGTCAACCACCAGAGCTGCGAGGCAACCGGCGACCGCGAGCGTCACGAGCTCATCGCCGCCGGCGGGCAGGTCGCCTACCACCACCGGGTATGCGGAGAGCTCGGCCTGGATCCCGACGAGACCGCGGTCCTCGGCACCGCCGCCAACATGGCGTACGCCGCCCAGCGCACCACGAGGTTCGACGATCTGCGGGTGGACGCCTTCACGACGGCCGGCGTCGCGGGCAACGCCGCGCGGGCGGGCGACCCCGCTGCCTGGTGCGAGACCGACGATGGCTGGCGCCGGGTGTCGCCGCCGCCGGGCACCATCAATACGATCCTGCTGATCGACTGTCCCGTCACGCCCGCCGCGCAAGCCCGCGCCATCGTGACGATGACCGAGGCCAAGTCGGCCGCCCTGGCGGATCTGGCCGTGCCCAGCCGCTATTCGCCGACCATCGCCACGGGCACCGGCACGGACCAGTTCTGTCTGGCGGCTCCGCTCGACCCCACGCGCCGCGCGAGGGAGTCGACCAGCTCCCACGTGAAGCTGGGCGAGCTCATCGGGACCGCGGTCAAGGAATCGGTCGCCGAAGCGTTGCGCTGGCAGAACGGCCTGGAGGCTTCCTACACGCGCGGCCTGTTTCACGCCCTGGGCCGCTTCGGGCTTACGGAGGCGCGCGCGATGGAACGGCTGGCGGAGCTGATGCCGGCCTCGCGCTACGAGCTGCTCGACAAGAACCGGAAGGCGGTTTTCTTCGAGCCCGGCGTCGGCGCGGCGGCCTACGCGCTGGCCGCGATCCTGGACCGGGTGGCGTGCGGCACCATTCCGGAGGGGCTGTCGCAGGAGGCGCTGCGCTGTCAGGCGGCGTGCGTGGCCTGCGCGCTGGCGGGCCGCCCGGAGGCGTGGCCGGCCTTTCGGAGCGAGCTCATGGAGGGTTCCGATGCGCCGATCGATCTGGTCCTGCGCGCGATCGCGGCCGGCTGGCAGGCGAAGTGGGCGTGAGCGACTCGACCTCACCGGTCTTCGTCTCGGGCGCCGCCTCGACGCTGCCGTCCACGGCGAGTTGGGCGTGAGCGGCCCGACCGCACCCGTCCGGGTGACACGGCGTGGGCGGGCAACGCGCGGGCGGAGCGAGTGGACCTGAGCAGTCTGGCGCCCCGGGCCGATCTGCTGGCGGCCGCCGTGGTGCTGGACCTCGCCGTCGGCGATCCTGTCTACCGCTGGCACCCGATTCGGCTGATCGGCGGCTCGCTGACACGGCTCGAGACGCGCCTGCGTGCGGTCGGGGCCGACGGCCGCATCGGCGGCTGCGCGCTGTTCGTCCTGCTGGCGCTGCTGTGGGGCGGCGGGGCAGCCGTGTTCGTAGCCGCCTCGGCGCGGCTGCACCCGGCGGCGGCCGGGGCGGTGCATCTCTTCCTGCTCTACAGCCTCATCGCTCTCGGCGACCTCCTGGCGCATGCGGGGGACGTGAACGCGGCCGTTGCCGCCGGCGATCTCCCTGCCGCACGGGCCGCCGCCGGCCGCCTGGTCGGCCGCGACACTGCGCCGATGGACGGTCCCGCCTGCCGGCGAAGCGCCATCGAGAGCCTGGGCGAGAGTCTGGTCGACGGGGTGGTCTCGCCGATCCTCTGGTACGCCCTGGGCGGCATCCCCGGGATCGTCCTGTTCAAGATCGTCAGCACGATGGACTCGATGGTCGGTTACCGGACCGAGCCGTACCGGCGCTTCGGCTGGTGCGGCGCGCGCCTGGACGATCTGCTGAACCTGGTCCCGGCGCGGTTGACCTGGCTGCTCATCGCCGGCGCCGCCGTACTGGTGCCCGGGGCCTCGGGCCGCGAGGCCCTGCGCCGGGGCTGGCGGCAGCACGCCGTCGTGCCGGGACCGAACGCCGGCTGGAGCGAAGCCGCTCTGGCCGGGGCGATCGGACGGCGCCTTGCGGGGCCTATCTGGCTGGGCAGCCATCTGGTGACCGATGTCTGGATTGGCGATCCGGCCGCTGTCCCCGGGGGCTCCGCCGAGGACTACCGACGAGCGCTTGCGACGGTGCTGCTGGCGGCGGGACTGGCCGTTGCGGGCACCATGCTCCTTCTCGTTCGGGCAGGTTAGCGCCGGCGCATCGACGCGCCCGATGCTGCGCGGGTTTCTTCGCGGACTGCCGGCGGATCATTTTTCGACGGTCGCATACAGCGGGCTGCGCGGTACAATCGGAACAGCGGCACCTGCCGCGGAAACGGAGGCAAGCACGATGATGGAAGGCATGCAGTTCATCTTTCGATGGCTCCACGTGTTCGTGGGGATCATCTGGATCGGGCACCTGTACTTCTTCAACTTCGTGAACGCGCCGCTGGCCGCGAAGCTCGACGGGCCGACGAAGCAGAAGGTGGTCCCCGAGCTCATGCCGCGGGCACTCTTCTGGTTCCGGTGGGGCGCCGCCTGGACCTGGATCACCGGGGTCCTGCTGCTGCTGCTCGTCTTCTACCACGGCGGGCTGGCGATCGAGACCGACGCAAGCTGGGGGGCGGCCGCCATCGCGATGATCGCGGTGACCTTCCTCGCGGTCTTCGTCTACGACGCGCTCTGGAGCAGCGGCCTCAAGTCGAACGTCCGCGCCGCCACGATCGTCTCGTTCGTGCTGCTGGCCGTCGTCGTCTGGATGTTCATGGCGGTCGGCGGATTCCCGCCGCGATCCGTCCTGATTCACACCGGCGCCATGTTCGGAACGATCATGGCGTTCAACGTGTGGTTCCGGATCTGGCCGGCGCAGCAGCGGATCATCGCCGCGGTGAAGGCCGGCAAGGCGCCGGAAGCCGCCGATCCGGCGCTGGCCGGGCTGCGCTCCAAGCACAACACCTACATGTCGCTCCCCCTGCTGTGGGCGATGGCCAACCAGCACGCGACGCCCTTCTTCGGCGGCAACTTCGGGATCCCGAGCGACCTGTACTGGCTGGTCTGGCTTGCGGCCATCGTCCTGGGGTGGCACATCATCTTCCACTGCTACCGCATCGCCGGCCGCGTCTCCGGGATGTGAGACCCCTCTCCGGGGCCGGTGAGAGCCGGTCCCGGAGGCCTGCGTCCTGCTGTCTGCTGTACCCTTGCATCACCACGCGAGGTGAAACCTGATGCAAGCCAGGAAGCTTGTACGCGCGCAGACGGCCGCCCGGCTGGTGTCCCTGCTGAGTGCGGTTCTAGTTGCGGCCTGCGGGACAACGTCATCCGGGCCGTTGCCCGAGGGACCCGCCCGCCGGATCGTGAGCCTGGACTACTGCGCCGATCAGTTCGTACTTGGCCTCGCCGATCGCGAGCGCATCCTGGCGCTGTCTCCCGACGCCGGCACGGATTTCTCCTACCTCCGCGACGAGGCGGCGGGACTGCCGACGGTCCGCCCGCGCTCCGAGGACGTCCTGGCGCTGCAGCCGGATCTGGTCGTGCGCAACTACGGCGGCGGGCCCCGTGCGGCGGCGTTCTTCGAGCGCGCCGGTGTGCCTGTCCTGCAGATCGACTTCGCACCCGACATCGAAGCCGTCCGCAACCGGATCCGGCAGGCGGCCGAGGCGTTGGAGGTGCCGGACCGCGGCGAGGCGTTGATCGCCGAGATGGACGCCCGGCTCGCGCGGGCGCGGGCCGCGGCTCCGGGTGCCGACACGCTGTACCTCGCGCCCTCCGGCGTTGCCGCCGGTGCCGCGACTTTCGTGGATCACCTGATCGCCGCCGCCGGGCTGGACAACTTCAGCGACGAGAAGGGCTGGCGCTCGATCCCGCTCGAGCGGCTCGTCTACGAGACGCCGGACATCTACGCCGTGCCCAGGTTCGAGCACACCAACCACAACATGGTCTGGACGCCGTTCCGGCACCCGGTCGCGGTGCGCCGGGTGCAGGCCGGACGCACCGTGCCAATCGACGGTGCGACGACCTCCTGCGGCGCCTGGTTCCTCGCCGACGCGGTCGAGGCGCTGGCGGCCGGCGCGGGTCTGCTATGATCCGCACTTCACGTCCGTGGCCAGGTGCTCGGGAAGTTCGGTGCGATGCCGACGCTGCCCTCGCAACTGTGAGCAGGTACGAAATCCGCACGACAGCCACTGTCCGTTGAGGACGGGAAGGCGCGGAGAGTAGGCGCGACCCTGCAAGCCAGGAGACCGGCTTGGCCACGCCTCACCCCGCTTCCGATGGGGAAGCAAAGGAGGAACTGTGGCCGACTGCGCCCCGCCGTTCGCTCATCCGGCTCTCCGCAACACGTTCTCGCGCTGCTTCCTGTTCCTGGTCGTCCTGTGTGCAGCCGTCGTCGCGCCGGCCGCCGCGCAAGTCCCGGTCGTCGTGACCGGCCTCGTGATCGATCCGTCCGGCGGCGTGCTGCCGGGCGCCGCGATCGAGGCGCTGCGCGGCCTGCGGGTACTGGCCGTCGCCACGACCGGGGTGGACGGCCGCTACCGTCTGGAGCTCCCGGCGGACGGCGCCGAGCGCGTGACCGCCCGGCTCGCCGGGTTCGCCCCGGCCCATGCCGTCCCGGCCGTCGACAGCGGGGCGGCGACCGTCGACTTCCGGCTCCACCTGGCGCCGTTGCAAGATGCCGTCGTCGTCACCGCCTCGCGCACGCCAGAGCGCCGGGCAGCGGTCACCGAGTCGCACGCCGTCTTCGGCGCGGAGGAGATCCGGCGTCTCGGCAGCCCTTCGGTAGCCGACGTGCTGCGGCAGGTGCCGGGCTTCAGCGTGCAGTCGACCGGCCGGGAGGGCTCGATTGCGTCGGTCTTCGCGCGCGGCGGCGAGTCCGACTACAACCACGTGCTGATCGACGGCGTGCGGGTGAACGCCGATGGGGGCACGTACGATTTCAGCCGGGTGTCGGCCGGCGAGATCGACCGTGTCGAGGTCGTGCGCGGCGCGCAGTCGGCGCTCTACGGATCGGATGCGATCGGCTCGGTCATCCAGATCTTCACGAAGCGCGGCGCGCCCGACAGCGGGCCGCGCCTGACCGGTTCTCTCGAAGGCGGCTCGTTCGGCACGTCCCGGGGCGATCTGCGGCTGCTCGGCGGCGCGCGGCGGCGACTCGACTACCAGCTCGGCGTCGCGCACCGTTCGACCGACGGGGCGTTCCGGGATCGCCTGCCCGAGCCCGACCGCTTCGACCAGCAGGTGCTCGACGGCAATCTGGGAGCGCTTCTGGGCGACCACACCCGGTTGCGGTCGGGTTTCCGCTACAGCAGCGCGCGGGCCAACGCGGTGGGGCCGATCCGCTACGCGCCGGGCGACACCGGGACCGGCTACGACACCGCTGCGCTGACCTGGCATCTCGATCTGAACCAGCGACTCGGGTCCCGCTTCGACCACGCCTTCACCACCAGCTACTTCCGGGCCGGCCGCCGGTCGGACGACGGCATCGCGGACCCGCGCTATCTCGTGCGGGCCGTTCTCGAGGGGCGGCCGGGCGCCCTCTATCCGTCCGGCCCGCGGCTCGTACGCCTGCTCGACGAGTCGGCCTTCGACGCGCTCGCGGCCGACCCCGCCCGCCTCGGCGCCGGGCAGTTCCTGGCCCACAGCGGTCCCTACAGCGGCTACGACTACCCGTTCAGCTTCGAGACCGAGCTCCGGCGGCCGGCGGCGCGCTACCAGGTCAACGCGACCTGGCTGGACCGGCAGGTCCTGAGCGCCGGCTACGACTACTACCGCGAGATCAACGCCCTGGACGACTCGCAGCGGGTGGCGAACCACTCTTACTTCGTCCAGCAGCAGCTCGCCGTCGCCGAGGCGTGGTTCGTGACCGGCGGTGCGCGAATCGACGACAACGCCCACTATGGGACGGCCGTCAACCCGAAGCTGTCCGCGGGGGGCTATCCGCTGCCGGTGCGCACGGGGGCCCTCTCGTCGGTCAAGGTGTCGGCGAACCTCGGGAAGGGCATCAAGAATCCCACCTTCTCGCAGTTGTACGGCTCGCAGTGGGTGGACGGCGACCTGTCGCTGCGGCCGGAGCAGGCCGTGACCGCCGATCTCGGAGCGGAGCTCACTTTCGCCGACCGGCGTTGGCTGGCGCGGGCCACCTGGTTCGGCAATGACTACACCGGGCAGATCGCCTACGCGCCATCGCCCGGCGGCGGGGGGGACGGCATCGCCGACTACGTCAACATCGACGGTTCGCGAGCGGCCGGCCTGGAGCTCGAGTTCGGGCTGCAGCGTCCCTTCGGCGGGCTGACCGCCAGCGCCGCCTACGCCCTGGTGAATACCGAGGTCGTGACCAACCGGAGCACCAGCGAGCAGTTCCAGCCGGGCCAGCCGCTGCTGCGGCGTCCTCGCCACAGCGGCCACCTGCGTGTCGACTACACGCGGGGGCGCGCCGGCCTGCACCTGAACCTGGTGGTGACGGGCGACCGCCACGACAGCGCCTTCCTTGGCCTGCAGCGGCTGTCCGACGGGCGTCCGGTGGACATCACCGTCAATCCGGGCCACGCGCTGATCACCCTGGGCGGGCAGGTGCGGGTGCACGAAGGCCTGACGTTGTTCGCCCGGATCGACAACGCGGCCGACGCCGCATACGACAGCGCGCTGGGCTATCCGGGCCTGCCCCGGGCGGTCGTCGCGGGAGGCAGGTTCAACGTCGGCGGCTGAGCCTTCACGCAAGGGATCCCGTGCGAAACGATCGCGCACTGATCGGGTTGCTGGCGGCGGCGGGTCTGGCCGCCGCCGCGGCCGCCTGCCTGCTGGGCTCGACGCCCCTCGGGGTCGGCCGGGTCCTGGCCGCGCTGATCGGAGCGGCCTCCCCGGGTGACGTGATCGTGGTGTGGGAAATCCGGTTGCCGCGCGCGCTGGCGGCTTTCGTGACCGGGGCCGCGCTCGGGATTTCGGGGGCGGCGTTGCAGGGTCTGCTGCGCAACCCGCTGGCCGAGCCGGGGGTGCTCGGCGTCTCGGCCACGGCGTCGCTCGCGGCGACGTTCGTGATCTACTACGGGCTGATCGAGGTGGGCGCCTTCGCACTGCCGGTCGCGGCGATCGCCGGCGCGCTGGCGGCCACCGGGCTGCTGACGGTCGCCGCGGTGCGCGTCGGGTCGATGGTGACGCTGATTCTGGTGGGCATCGGGCTGTCCAGCTTCGCCGGTGCGATGATGGCGCTGCTGATGAACCTGGCGCCGAATCCCTTCTCGCTGGCCGACATGCTCAACTGGACGCTGGGAAGCGTCGCCAACCGGAGCTTCGACGATCTGGTGCTGGCGGCCCCTTTTCTCGGGGCCGGGTTCGTCCTGTTGTGGGCTGCGCGGCGCGACCTCTCGGCGTTGACGCTGGGCGAGGAGGCGGCGGCCGGCGTCGGCGTCGACCTGCGGCGCGCGCGGCGGCTGGTGGTGGTCGGCGCGGGGCTGGCGACCGGGGCGGCGGTCGCGACGGCCGGCGCGATCGGTTTCGTCGGGATCGTCGCGCCGCACCTGGTGCGCCGGCTGGTGGATCACGATCCCGCCCGGACCCTGATGCCGGCGGCGCTGCTGGCCGGGGTGATTCTCGTTCTCGCCGACATCGGGGTGCGGTTGGCCCCTACCGCCGCCGAGCTCCGGCTCGGCGTGGTCGCGGCGCTCATCGGGGCGCCGGTCTTCATCTGGATCGCCGCGGGCAGAAGGCTGGGGAATGGCTGAGCTGGCGGTCGACCGGCTGTGCGCGAGGCTGGGCGGCCGCCAGGTCGTGCGCGATGTGTCCTGGCGGCTTCGCACGGGCGAGCTGGTGGCGCTGCTGGGGGCGAACGGCGCGGGCAAGACGACGGTGCTGCGCGCCGTGCTGGGATTGACCCCGCGTGTTTCCGGCGAGGTCCGTGTCGGAGAGCACGACCCGGTGCGGATGTCGCCGTCCGCGCGGGCGCGGTGCATCGCCTACCTGCCGCAAGTGCGTCCGTTGGCGTGGCCGGTGCGGGTGCGCGACGTCGTTGCACTGGGCCGTTTCGCCTACGGCGCAACGCCGGACCGGCTGGGCGCCGCTGACGAAGGAGCCGTCGCGCGTGCCGTCCGGGCGTGCGATCTGGAGCGGTTCGCGGAGCGATCCTGCACGACGCTGTCCGGGGGCGAACTGGCGCGCGTGCACGTGGCGCGGGCGTTGGCCGCGGACGCGCCGTTCCTGCTCGCGGACGAGCCGACCGCGGCCCTCGATCCACTGCACCAGCACCAGGTGATGCAGTTGCTGCGTACGGGTGCCGATGCCGGCCGCGGTGTCCTGGTGGTGATGCACGACGCGGCGCTCGCGGCGCGGATCGCGGACCGACTGCTCTGGATGGCCGACGGGCGGATCGTCGCGGACGGCACACCCGAGGCGACATTGACGCCGGCGCGGTTGGTCGAGGTCTACGGCGTGCAGGCAGTCGTCCGGCGCGTCGAGCGGGACTGGCTGGTCTCTGTCGTGGGCGAGATGGCCGGCTCCCGGCCGCCGGATACGCGTCGCTCACGACTCTCATAGCGCACTCGACAGGCGCCTGGCGCCCGCTCAGGGTCGTTTGCGGTTCCGCGGCGCGGACTACCGGCCGATGCCGCGGGACCGATTGGCATGACAAGTGCTTCCACTCGTCCCGTACGGACGCCCTGACCGGAAAGCGGCGTCGCAGCGTGTGGTAGCTTGGGAGGAGTCGTGCGCGCCGCCGCGCCGCCTGGAGGGTTCCCGCGATGAGCCGACCCGCGCCTGCTGCCGTGCCGATCCACTACCCGAGCTCGGACGGCAGGCCGATGGCGGAAAACGACGCCCAGCGCAGCGCCATCATGTACGGGATCGGCGCGCTGATGCGCCACTTCCGGGACCGCCGGAACGTGTACGTGTCCGGGGATCTTCTGCTCTACTACGAGGAAGGGAATCCGCGGGTGTCGATCGCCCCGGACGTGTTCGTGGTGTTCGGCGTGGAGAAGCGCGAGCGGCTCAACTACAAGCTGTGGGAGGAGGGGCGGGCGCCGTCCTTCGTGCTGGAGGTGGCCTCGCCGAGCACGTGGCGGGACGACCTCGGGCGGAAGCGGTCGGTGTATGCGCGGCTCGGGGTGCGCGAGTATTGGCAGT
>CAZMWA010000055.1:0-8965 GCA_964569405.1 uncultured Vicinamibacteraceae bacterium
GCGCGGGGCGAAGGGGTCCCCGCAAGCGGACGCCGGGGGTTCGGGGCGCAGCCCCGTTTGATTGATGCTACGGGAGCAGATCGCTGACCGCGATCGTCGCCAGGGGCCGTGCGAGCGGTGCTATCGTCTCGCCGGCCCGGCGTGACAGGGTGGTTCGATAGCCGGTCGCCGCCGGATCGCGGTACGCCTCGAGACGCGCGTCGGGCAGCGCCAGGATCCAGTACTCGGGGATCCCATGGCGCGCATACAGGCGCTGCTTGACGCCGCGGTCGCGGTGCAGCGAGTCGTCGGCGACCTCCACCACCAGCAGGGCGCTGGTCGGATGCGCGTGCAGGTAATCGCGAGCCTGCCCGGGGACGACCGCCAGGTCCGGTTCCGGCTCCGAGTCGTCGCTCACCGCCAGCGGGCACTGAATGCGCACGCGGCAGCCGGCGCCGAACGCCTCCCGCAGCACGTCGCCGGCCTGATCGACGATCGCAGCGTGCCGGCTGCCCTGGGGCGTCACGGCGAGAAGCTGTCCTTCGACCAGCTCGAGACGATCGTCCGGGCCGAATACGCCGGCTTCGACCGCACGATCGTACGCCTCCCGCTTCCAGCGATACGTCGCCTCGGCAGTCGTCTCGCGCACCGGTGTCGTCAAGGGACTCGCCTTGCCGGCCCGCCGCTCGTCGGCCGGTCTTTCACTCCGCGTCCAGCCAATCGTACCGGAATCCGCGCCGTCGTGCGGCACAGCTCCCGCCATCGCGACCCTGGTCTGGCGGCCGCCACGTCGGCAGGCGTCGGGGACTGAGGGGGCCGGGGCGCACGGCCCGCTCACTTCAAGTGGCGCCCCCCGTCCACACGCAGCGTCTCGCCGGTGATGAAGTCCGTCTCGATCAGCGCCAGGACGGCTGTGACGAGCGCCTGATCGCCGCCCCAGCGGCCCAGCGGCGTCGCGCGCTCGACCGCTTCCACCTCCTGCGCGTCCATCTCCACCGGCGGGCGGATCGGCCCGGGTGCGACCGCATTCACGAGAATGCCGTCGCCGGCCAGCTCCAGGGCGAGCGCCTCGGTGAGCGCGATGACGGCCGACTTCGCGACGTAGTACGGCAGGTAGCCCGGGTAGCGGGGCCGCCCGCTGCGCGCGACCCAGTCGGAGACGTTGACGATGCGGCCGCGGCCGGCGGCGCGCAGATGCGGCGCCGCGGCCAGCGCGCACAGGTAGGCGGCGCGGGCATCCACGGCGAGCGCCCGGTCCCAGTCCCACTCGTCCAGCTCGGCGAACGGCCTCGCGACGTACGCCGAGGCCATGTTGATCAGGATGTCGAGTCGGCCTTGTGCCGCCACGGTCTCGGCGACCAGACGACGGCACTCGGCGGCGTCGGTCAGGTCCGCCTGCGTGGTCCGCACGCGCGCCGCGGCGGCGGGCGGCAACGCCGCCGGCGCCACGGCGAGCGGCCGCCGGCACGAGAGGTTGACGTGCGCGCCGCGGCTGGCCAGCTCCGCCGCCACGGACAGGCCGACGCGCCGCGCGCCGGTGACGATCGCGACCTGGCCTGTAAGGTCCATTACGGCCGTAGGCCGGCGGTGTGTCAATCGTTGCTGGGCTTGGCCGCGCCGGGGATGCGCGGGTTCAGGATCTCGTCGATCAGGAAGACGTCGGTGAGCAGGGCCCGCAGGTGGATCAGCGCGTTCAGGTTGTCGATCATCTGCGAGCTGATGGCCGGCTGCGCCAGCACCATCCGGACGGCCGCCTGCGCGTCGGCCGCGTCGCGCCCGAGGACCTCGATGAACGACTGATAACGGGCAAGCGCGTCGTCGCCGCGCTCGGCGACGGCGGACGAGAACAGGCCGGCGAGCACAGCGAGCGCGCTGTCCAGCCGCTCCAGGAACTCGCGGACCTGGGCCGACGACTTGGACGCCTGCTCGCCGGCCACACCCTGGGCCGCGTAGGCGAGGCAGAACTCGTAGCTCTCCTCGATGGCGTCGATGCGAGCCTGCAGCTCGGCGGCGGTGCTCACCCCTTGTTGGATTCCCGCGAGACGACCCAGCGCTCGGGGTCGTGGTGCTCGAGATACCGATCGCGGTCGACGTAGCCGAGGATCATCGACTTGGTGAGCCAGAACTTGTCGGGCCGGATGGCGAAGTAGACGTGCGTCAGCGTCAGGGTCACGAACAGCACCCCGCCCAGACCGTGGATGACGTACATGAGCCCCCAGGTCTCGTCGGCGAGGAAGTACGCGTTGCGCGCCCAGAACATCGAGTCGATGCGCAGCATCAGGACGAGCCCGGTGCCGATCACGGCGAGGCCGGCCAGCGTCACCGCCAGGTGGTACAGCTTGTGGTCCAGCGGGTACTTGCCGTGCTTGCGGATCGGGGCCGTCTGCTGCCCGGCCTGCCGCCGCATGCGGTTCCACGCCTCCGCCAGGTCGCTCGGCAGGATCCAGATCGACCAGAAGTCGAGGAAGACGGTGGCATGGACCATGTGATAGACAATCGACACGGTCAGCAGCACCCCCGCCACCCAGTGGATGGTCAGCCAGGGAAACTGGATGCCGACAATCGGGAAGAAGCCCGTGATCAGCAGCGCGATCATGGACGCTGCCATCACCCAGTGGAAGTACCTGGCCGCCGCCGTGTGCCGCGTGATGCGCGCCGGCACGTTGGCCGCGCTCGCCGACTCGGCGCCCGCACCATTGGCGCGGGCCAGCCGGGGCAGCCAGACGACCGCGTAGATGATATGGAACGCGATGAACGCAACCCCGGCCCAGAACGCCAGGTAGAGGAGGTCCCAGGAGATGCGCACGAGCATCTCCTGCCCCCAGGGATCGGCGCCCCACTCGAAGAATTCCATCCTACGCCTCGCCGCCCCGGACCGCCCGGGTAACAAGATTCCGCAGCAACGCCACCTTGTAGCCGTTGTGCGCCAGCGGCCGGACGCCGGCGGTCGCGGCCTCGCCCGCCTGCGCCGCGACCTCGTCCGTGAGCTGCCGTCCGCGCACGGCGTCCTCGGCGGCGCGCAGCCGCAACGGGGTGGGCGCCACGCCGTTGACCGCGATGCGGATGTCCTCGATCACGCCGCCGGTGATCCTCGCCGCGGAGGCGACGCTCGCCAGCGCGAAGTCCCACACCTGACGGTCGCGGCTCTTCTCGAAGTAGAAGCGCGCGCCGGCCCACGTCCCAGGCACGCGGACGGCCGCGAGCAGATCGTTCGGCTCGAGCACCGTCATGCGCATGATGTCCACGTCCGGGCCGAGGAAGAACTGCTCGGCGGGCACCGTCCGCGTCCCGGCGCTGCTGCGGATGTCCATCTCCGCGTCGAGCGCGACCAGCGCCGGGGCGGTGTCCGACGGGTTGACCGCCACGCAGCGGCTCGCCCCCAGGATGCAGTGCTCGCGATTCATCGCCGTGGGCGTGTCGGCGTAGCAGATGTTGCCGCCCGCGCGGTAGCAGTTCCAGCCGTCGCGGTAGTACCAGCACCGCGTGTCCTGCGCCAGGTTCCCGCCGAGCGTCCCCTGGTTGCGGATCTGCGGCGACGCGACCAGCTCCGCCGCCTCGGCCAGCAGCCCGTACTGGCTGCGCACGTCCGGGTGCCGGACCACCTCGCGCAGCTTCGCCATCGCCCCGATCGTCAGGCCGCCGCCCGTCGCGGAGCGAATGGCGCTCAACTCCTCGACGCCCCCGAGGTCGACCACCGCCGCCGGCCGCTTGACCCGATCCTTGAGCCAGTCGAACGAATCGAGCCCGCCCGCCAGCACCCAGGCCTGCTCCTGGTACTGGTCGAGCAACCCCAGCGCCTCGTCGGTCGTCGTCGGCTGAAACAGTTGAAACGCCGGCATCATGTCGCGAATCACGGCCATCTTGTTTCTCCCTCAGCAGATTCGATCAGACGTGCGCCGCCAGATTCGAGAAGGCCGGAGGCAGGTTCTCGATCTTCGTCAGGATCATGTCGGTCATGACCGGGGTGCGGTTGAAGTACCCCTCGCCCAGCGCATCGGCAATGGCGCAGAGCACGGCGCCCGACCCGGCGCCCTCGGCGGTCTCCCCGATCCCCTTGGCGCCCATCGGGCTGAACGGATCCGGCTTGTCCTGAGCCACCCACTGCATCGGCTCCTCGTGCGGCACGTCGAGCATCGTGGGCGGGCGGTTCGAGTAGAAGCGCTTCGACACCTGCAGGCCCCAGCGGCGGTCGTAGATCCATTTCTGGCCCAGCGCCGCGCTGAAGCCCTGGATGGCTCCGCCGTGGAGCTGCGCCTCGAGGGTCCGCGGGTTGATCACGGTCCCGACGTCGGTGGCCACGCGGTAGTCCTTGAGCACCACGCCGCCGGTCTCGAGATCGACCTCCACCTCCGCGAACCCGATGGCGTGCGAGATGACCCGCCCCCCAAGGGGATAGTTGTCGCGGGCGACGCCCATCAGCCCCAGGCTGGCCAGGGCCGTCGCGGCCGTCACCGTCACCGGATTGAGGTCCCCGGGCAGCTCGTGGCCGTCGAAGCGGCCGCCGAGCTCTATGGCCCGCTGCGCCGCCTGCGCGAAGCCGAGGCCCTGCCTCGGGTAGTCGCGCCGGAAGACGCGCCCGTCGGCGACGTCGTAGTCGTCCGGGGAGCCGCCCAGAGCGCCGGCCGCAATCTCCAGCAGCTTGCGTCTGGCATCCTCGCCGGCGGCCAGGTTTGCCCGCGTGTGGGCGTGGGTCGTGGTGCTGCCGGCCTGCACGGTGCTCCAGGGCAGGTGCTTGCTGGTGTCGCCCCAGATCACCTCGGCCTGATCCCAGTCCGTCTTGAGCGCCTCCATCGCGGCCCGCGCGGTGTCGAACACCGATCCCGTGCCGAGGTTGCCGACGCCCTGGTGGATGTAGACCTTCCCGTCCGGCCGAATCGTCAGCAGGCCGTCCATGCCCCAGGCGCCGGCGTTGAACGAGCTGAGCGCGACGCCGATGCCGGTCACCTTGGAACCGTTGCGCCGGCCGCTCCGCGCCCGCATCGCCTGCCAGTCGAACGTCGACTCGCCGACGTCGGCCGCCTCGCGCACGAAGGCGCTCGACACGTTGCCCTGCTCGCCGTTCGTCGGCCTGCCGAGCTTCGCCTGCCCCGCGGGCGCATTGATCCGGATGAGCTCGAGCGGGTCGATGCCGAGCTGGTTCGCCGCCTTCTGCATGATCGGCGCGATCATCGACACCGCCTGCAGGCCGCCCGGCGCGCGCTGCGCCGAGCGCGGCGGCGTGTTGGTGTACACCGACAGCCCCCGCAGCCGGTGGCTGAGCGGCTGGTACATGAGCGAGGCCTGGTCGGCCGCGTTCATGAAGTCGGTGGAGAAGCCGTACGGGCCGCCGTCCTGGACGAAGAACATGTCCATGGCCGTGATGCGCCCGTCGCTGCGGAAGCCGATCTTCACGCGCCCCTGCAGGCCCGGACGAGCCCGGCCGAGGAAGTGCTCTTCCTGGCGGGTGATGCGCATCATGACCGGCTTGCCGGCCTTCTGCGACAGCAGCGCCGGGAGGCGCATCTGGACGAAGCCGGCAATCTTGCTGCCGAAGCCGCCGCCGCAGTACTCGGAGACGAGCACCAGATCCTCGGGCGCGATGCCGATGCCGCGCGCCGCCGGGCCGTGCGTGCGGAGCGTGCTCTGCGTCGAGACGTACAGGTAGCACTTGCCGTTCTGCCAGTACGCCATCGCCGTGCGCGTCTCGAGCGGCTGGTGCCCCATCGACTGGTGAAAGACCGTCTCGTCGAGCACCAGGTCCGCCTCGGCCAGGCCGGCCGCCACGTCCCCGACCTCCCACTCGTCGGTGATCGGGCCGTCGGTCGGCATCTCGCCCCGATCGATGGCGGCCCAGTCGACGCCGTCCCACTTGATGGTGGTCAGCTCGCTGCTCGCCATGGTGTTGCCGTCGAGCCGGGCGTCCGGCCCGCCGGGCCGCAGGCTCTCCAGCGGATCCACGGCGAACGGCAGCGGCTCCAGATCCACCTGGATCCGCTCGATCGCGTCGGCCGCCGTGGTCTCGTCGACGGCCGCGACGGCCAGAATCGGCTCGCCCTCGTACAGCGGCTCGTTCGTGAGGCCCGCCTCGTTCGGCGCGTCCACGGGGGGCAGGTCGTCGGCGGTCAGGATGACCTCGACGCCCGGCATCGCCTCCGCGGCGCTCGTGTCGATGCTGCGGACCCGCGCGTGCGGCATCGGGCTCGGCAGCAGCTTCGCGAACAGCATTCCGTCGGCGCGGAAGTCCTCGGCGTACTTCGCACGCCCGGTCACCTTCGCGACCAGATCCGCCGTCGAGTAGTTCTTGCCGATCAGCTTGTAGTCAGCCACGTCAGCCCCTCCGCGTATACTCCGCTGCCCGCAGCGCGACGTTCAGGATCTTGTTGTAGTCCGCACACCGGCAGAGGTTGCCCGAGAGGAAGTGCGCTGCCTCTTTCCGCGTCGGGTTCGGGTTCTCCTCGACCATCGCCACCATGTTCATGACGAACCCGGGCATGCAGAAGGCGCACTGGAAGCCCTGCTCGTCCACCACGGCCTGCTGCACCGGGTGCAGCGTGCCGTCGGCCGCCTCGAGGCCCTCGATGGTCTGCACCGCCCGGCCCCGCACCTGATGCGTCAGCATCGAGCAGCCGTAGTGCGGCACGCCGTCGATCAGCACGGTGCACGCGCCGCATTCGGAGCGGTCGCACCCGATCTTCGTGCCGGTCAACCCCAACTTGTAGCGCAGCGTCGTGGCCAGCGTCTCCTGCGGCAGCACGTCGACGCGCCGCAGCAGCCCGTTGACCGACAGCGTCACCAGGCGCTCGACGGCGCCGGGAGCCTGCGCGCGGACCACCGCGCCGTTCTTGAGCACGTAGCTCGCCGCCGAAACGCTCGCGCCCGTCGCAATCACGCCCTTGATGAAGCTGCGGCGCGAATAGCCCTGCTCGTCCGCCTGCTGCTGGTCCAACCGTTCCGCGTCGCTCATGAGACGCCCCTCCTGAAAAGCCGATTCAGCTTATCACGGAATACCGCTCTGGTTCGCACCGTCGAGGGAACCCCCGGCGGCTGGATTGCGTATTGATTCATACGTATGATTAAAACGAGCGTTTGAGTTCGGAAGCGGGGAGGCTGTGCGAATGGCGGCAGAAACGAAAGAGCGGATCCTCGACGCCGCGGAGCGCCTGTTCGCCGATTCCGGATTCGCGGCGACCTCCCTGCGGGACATCACCGGCGAGGCGGACGTGAACGTCGCATCGGTCAACTACCACTTCGGCTCGAAGGAGGCGCTGCTCGGCGCCATCCTGGAACGGCGCTTCCGGCCCATCAACGACCAGCGCATCGCGCTGCTCGACGAACTGGAGTCGCGCGCGGGCGAGCGCGGGCCGGCGCTCGAAGACATCGTGGCGGCCTTCGTGGGCCCGCCCTTCCATGCGTGGACCGAGGCAGGCAGCGGCGGCCCGAAGTTCCTCAAGCTCATCGGACAGATCCACTCGCAGGCCAACGAGGAGATCCGCGCCGCGTTCGTGCGCCAGTTCGATTGGGTGCTGACGCGGTTCACCGCCGCGTTCGAGCGCGCCCTGCCCGACCTCGACGCGGGCGAGGTCACGTCCCGGGTGCTCTTCATCGTCGGCGCGATGGCGCACGCGATGACCTGGGGCGAGCAGCTCGCCGCACGCACCCCGCACACACCCTGCTGCTCCGAGCAGCTTCTCGATTCGCTGATTTCGTTCGCCGCCGCCGGCATGGCGGCGCCGCAGCTCGCGGCGGTGCGCATGCCGGCGGCCGCCGAAGGAGGTCGTTCGTGATTCGTCGTCTGACCACGCTGGCGCTCTGCGCGGCCCTCGCGGGCTGCGCGGCGGCGCCACCGGTTGCCGTCCCCGACATCGGCGTGCCGGCTCCGCCGGCCTGGACGGCAGCGGATACGCCGGCGGGGCGCATCGCGCTCGACTGGTGGACCGACTTCGGGGACGACGGCCTGGAGGCGGCCGTCGAGGCGGCCCTGACGGGGAACTTCGACCTGCAGGCCGCCGCCGCCCGCCTGGAGATCGCCGCGTCCGACGCCCGGCTGGCCGCCGCCGAGCTCTGGCCGTCCGTGGACGCGCGGTACAACGGCGCCCGCCAGCAGCAGAACTTCGTCGGCCTGCCGATTCCCGGCGCCGAAGACCAGGTCCTGAGCACGATCTTCACCAACCACGGCGTGTCGCTCGACGTTTCGTGGGAGATCGACCTGTGGGGCCGGCTGCGCGCGGCGAGCCAGCTCGTGCTGGCCAACCTGCAGGCCTCGGCGGCCGACCTGCGCGGCGCGCAGCTCTCGATGGCCGGGCAGACCGCGAAGGCCTGGTTCGCGGTGGCCGAGGCGCAGCAGCAGATCGACCTGTCGCGCGAGACCGTGGAGAGCTTCAGCGATTCGGCCGACCAGGTCCGCGGGCGGTTCGAGGCCGGCATCCGGCCGCCGCTGGATCTGCGGCTCGCGCTGCTGAACCTGGCCAACGCGGAGGCGGCGCTCGATCAGCGGCTGCAGCAGTTCGACGCCGCGGCGCGCCAGCTCAAGGTGCTGCTGGGCGAGTACGCCGACGACGTCATCGACGCCCCGCTCGCGCTGCCCGAGCTGACGCCGAGCGTGCCGGGCGGGCTCCCGGCCGACCTCGTCGCGCGGCGGCCCGACCTGGTGGCCGCCGAGCGCCTGCTGGCCGCCGCCGAGGCGAACCTGGGCATCACGCGGCGCAACCGGTTTCCCGACATCACCCTCACGGGTGCAGCCGGCACCGCCACCAACGCGCTCCGCTCGCTCGTCGACGGCGACTTCAGCGTCTGGAGCCTGCTGGCCAGCGTGACCGCGCCGCTGTGGCAGGGCGGCCGGCTGCGCGAGGAGGTCAACCGCGCGGAAGCCGAGAGCGCGGAGGCGCTCGCGACGTTCGCGAACGCCGTCCTGACGGCGTACGCCGAGGTGGAGACCGCCCTGGCCGCCGACGAGTTCCTGCAGCGGCGGGAGCGGCACCTCGGCGCGGCGGTCGAGCAGGCGCAGGCC
>CAZMWA010000056.1:0-4186 GCA_964569405.1 uncultured Vicinamibacteraceae bacterium
CAGTACGTCGCCATCAGCACCGGCTCGTCGCTGAGCACGCGCGACAACCTGCGCCTGACGACCGAGCTGCAGCCGGGAACGGGGAACAACCTGTTCGTGTTCTCCCTTCCCGAGTAGCCGCGGGACCTGCCCGGATCCCCGAGCCGCATGCGGGATACCGATGCCGGCGAGCTGATTGCCCGTGCGAGCCGCGACGAGCGGGCGCTCGCGGAGCTGATGCCGCTCGTCTACGACGAGTTGCGCCGGCTGGCGCGCGGCTATGTCGGCCGCGAGCGGCCGGGCCGCACGCTGCAGCCCACGGCGCTCGTCAACGAAGCGTACCTGCGCCTGCTCAAGGACAGGAAGCAGGACTGGCGGACCCGGGCGCACGTCGTCGCCATCGGGGCCATCGCGATGCGGCAGATCCTGATCGAGGCCGCACGCGCGCGCGACGCGCGGAAGCGCGGCGGCGGCCTCGCGCGCGTCACGCTCGACGAGGGCGTCGTCGGTGACGACCCGCAGACGGTCGACGTGCTGGAGGTGGACCGGGCGCTGACCAGGTTGGCCCGGATCGACGCCGGGCAGGCCAGGCTCGTCGAGTTGCGGTTCTTCGGCGGGCTGACGATCGAGGAGTCGGCACAGGCGCTTGGCATCTCGCCCGCGACCGCAAAGCGCCACTGGGCCATGGCCCGCGCGTGGCTCCGGCGCGAGATGACGGGGGGCGAGGCGGGTGGAGGCTGACCGCTGGCGGAGACTCAACGAGCTGTTCCATGCGACCCTGGCGCGCGAGCCGACCGGGCGGGACCAGTTCCTCGACGCGGCCTGCCCGGACGACACGGCGCTCCGCGACGAGGTGCGGTCGCTGCTGCGCGCCCATGCCGCCGCGAGCGTCCTCGACCAGCCGGCGGTGGCGGCCGACTCCGGTCTGCTGCCGAGCGAAGCCGACGATCCGCTGATCGGCGAGCGGCTCGGCCCGTACGAGGTCGCGAGCCTCCTCGGCCGTGGGGGCATGGGCGTCGTCTACCTGGCGCTGGATACCCGGCTGCAACGCCCGGTGGCCATCAAGGCGCTGCCGCCCGCCTATACCCAGGACACCCGGCTCCGGGCGCGGCTGCGCCGCGAGGCGCGCGCGGCCGCCGCGCTCTCGCATCCCGGCATTGCCACCGTGTTCGCGCTCGAGGAGTTCGACCAGCGCCTGTACCTCGTGTGCGAGTACGTGGCAGGTCGCACGCTCGCCGCTCTGATGGACGTGCGCGCGGGCGTGATCTCCATCACGGAGGTGCTCTCCATCGCGGTTGACATCGCCCGTGCGCTGGGCGGCGCGCACGCGCACGGCGTCATTCACCGCGACCTCAAGCCGGAGAACGTGATGCAGACGGCGGACGGCGGCATCAAGGTCGTCGATTTCGGGCTGGCGCGGTTCGAGCAGGGCGACGGGCTCGCCTCCGGCGAGCGTCTGACGAGACCCGGCGGCGCCCCCGGGACGCCCGGCTACATGGCCCCGGAGGTCCTGCGCGGCGACCCGGCCGACGCACGCGCCGACCAGTTCTCGTTCGGCGTGCTCCTCTACGAGCTGGTGACCGGACGGCATCCGTTCCGGGGCACGGATGACACCGCGACCGTCGCGCGCATCCTCGAGACCCCGCCGCCCGCCATCGAGCCGTCCCGCCCGGACTGCCCGCAGGCCCTCGCCCGCATCATCATGACGTGCCTCGCGAAGGAGCCGCGCAACCGGTATCCCGCTACCGACACCCTCGCGGCCGATCTGGAAGCGGCCCGCGGCGCCGGCCCGCCCCCCGGCGAGCCGGCCGCGGTCCGGGAGTCCACGAGCACGAGCCGCCCGGAGAACCCGCCGGCAGCGGCGCCGCTCTGGTGGTGGCAGTTCCATCAGGTGGCCGTCAGCGTCCTGTACGGCCTGACGCTGTACCCGCTGTGGCTGGCGCGCGGGTCGATACCGGGCGGCTGGGGGCTGGCGACGTTCGTCACCGCGGTCGGCATCGTGGGCGTCGCCGCCAACCTGCGGCTGCACCTGTGGTTCACGTCGCAGGTGTACCCCGCCGAGCTCGCCGAGCAGCGCCGGCGGTCGTCCGCCTGGAAGCGTCTCGCGGACGCGGCATTCGCCGGCCTGCTGCTCGCCGTCGGGGCGGCGCTCGCACCCGGTCACGGGCTGTGGGCGGCGTTCTTCATCACGATCGCGATCTCGAGCGCCGTGATCGCGCGCGTGATGGAACCGGCCACGACGCGGGCCGCCTTTCCGCACGGTTGACCGCACCAGGTTTCAAGGAGGACCGACCGCCCGCCGCCGGCTGCCATTTCCGTGGCGCGGGCTGCGACGTGCGTTCATCTCCAGGAATTATAATTGTCGTCATTGTTGACCTTCATATCGCCTGTTGATCACACCAGGATTGGTATCATCACTTCGTGATGCCGGCCTGGTGACTCGGGACCGCGGCGTGCTTCGAAGAACACGGGACCCTACCTGACCCGATGATGAGCCGCAACGACACCGTCGTGCTTGGCGCGCTGTCGGTGGCCATGGCCATGTTCGTGCTCGGCGTCGGTTTCGGCCTCCTGCTCGGCTGCTGATGGACAGCGAGGGAACCTGATTCCTCATGGACGCCAACGACCACGACGTGGCCCTCCTGCTGATCGAGATCAAGATGCAGCTCGAGAAAGTCCACCGGCAGGGGCAGGCGCTGGAGCGCCAGATGCTCATCATCGACGAGCGGCTGACGAGCCTCGGTGAGAAGCTGGCCACGACCGGGGTCGGCTTCCGCCGCCCGGAACGCCAGCGGTAGCCACAGCAGGCTCGTCGAGGCTCGCGCGTTGATGGCGCGGCTGGACGGCTCACCATGCGCCGCATACCATGAATCGATCGCGGATGCTGTCCGACTGCCTCCGCCATGACGAGCGGGGAGCGCCGCACCGGATCAGGCAGCAGCGAACGTGGAGATCGAAGATGAGAATGCGTCCGACGCACGCGGTTCTGGCCGGTCTGTTGCTGATTCTCGGCGCCCCGGACGCCGGGGCCCAGGTCATGCGCTGGCAGGTCGCCGGCGAGGCGCGCGAAGCCATCGTCCACGCGCCGGAGTCGCCGGGAGAGGAACCCGCGCCGCTGGTGCTTGCATTCCACGGGTTCGGCGACAACATGCAGAACTTCCAGTACACGAACATCCACGGCGCGTGGCCCGACGCGATCGTCGTGTACTTCCAGGGGCTCCCCAGGCGCCGCGGCCTCCTCGGCTGGCAGGTGGAGCGCGACGGACGCGACCGCGACCTCCAGCTCGTCGACGCGGCGCTGCAGTCGCTGCGCGAGACGTACCGCATCGACGACGACCGCATCTACGCGACGGGCTACTCGAACGGCGGGATGTTCACCTACCTGCTCTGGGCGGAGCGGCCCGACGTGTTCGCCGCCTACGCCCCGGTGGCGGCCCGGCTCCGCTCCTCGGTGCGGCCCACCGAGGCCCGTCCGGTCCTGCACGTGGCCGGGGAACGCGATCGGGTGGTGAGCTTCGCGGATCAGCAGGCCGCGATCGACGCCGCCATCGAGGTGAACGGCGTCGAGGCGGCGACGAGCTGCGGCGCCGGCTGCACGGTGTACGGCGCCGGCACGGCGGCGCCGGTCATGACGTGGATCCACAACGGCGCCCACGTCTACCCGCGCGGCACCAGCGAGCTCATCGTCGCCTTCCTCCGCGAGCACGCCCGCACGCGCTGAGCGGCCGCCTCCGCCACGACCGTCTCGCGCCATGCCGAACCAGCCCCTTCGCGGCCGGGTGGCCGTCGTCTCCGGCGCGACGCGCGGGGCCGGCCGCGGCATCGCGCGCATGCTGGGCGCGGCCGGCGCCACCGTGTACTGCACCGGCCGCAGCGTGCGGGGCCGCGGCGCCACCGCCGGCCGCCCCGAAACGATCGATGAGACCGCCGAGCTGGTCACCGCGGCGGGCGGCCGCGGCGTTGCGATCCGCACGGACCACACCGTCGAGTCCGAGGTCGAGCAGCTCTTCGCCCGCGTCCGCGACGAGCAGAACCGGCTCGACGTCCTGGTCAACGACATCTGGGGCGGCGATGCGCTGACCGAGTGGGGATCGCCCTTCTGGACGCTGTCCACCACCCGCGGCCGGGAACTGCTCGAACGCGCCGTCCACACCCACATCATCACCAGCCGGCACGGCGCGCCGCTGATGATCGAGCGCAACGCCGG
>CAZMWA010000057.1:0-4776 GCA_964569405.1 uncultured Vicinamibacteraceae bacterium
CTCAGCCCGAGGGCGGCGAGCAGGATGAACAGGTTGTTCTCGGCGATCCCCAGCTCGATGTGCTGGCCCTTGGCGGAGACCTCCCAGTTCAGGGCCGAGAGAATCCGCTCGTCCTTGAAGAGGTCGCCGCGGGCGCGCCGCCCGAAGATGTGCCGTCGGTTCAGCCAGGAACCGAGACTGGTCGAGACCGTGACATCCGGCGACGACGTCACCACGCGGTCGGCCAGCTCCGGATGCCGCCGCGCGAGGTCGGACAGGAAGCGGCCGAACGCGTCCTGCGTCGACAGCCGCTCGCCGGGCGGCGGCTCGAACCGCTCAGGCACGGCGATACGCGCCGCCGCGTGGCGCCGGGCGGTCGCCCGTCCGAAGGGCACGGCATCGAGAAACGCCTGCAGCTCGTCGGCGGGGACGTCGAGTCCGGCGAAACGGTCCCATTCCTCGCCGTCGACGATGCCCATCCGCTGCTTGAAGGCGGTCATCTGGTCCGGTGTCACGAGCCCGGCGTGGTTGTCCTTGTGGCCCGCGAACGGCAGCCCGTAGCCCTTGATGGTGTACGCGATGAAGGCGGTCGGCCGATCGTCCTGCACGGCGCGGAAGGCGTCGCGCATCGTCGCCAGGTCGTGGCCGCCGAGGTTCGTCATCAACCGTCCGAGCGCGTCGTCGTCGTGCTCGTCGAGCAGGGCGCGGATGCCGTGGGTGTCGCCGAGGTCGCGCAGCAGCTCCTCGCGCCACGCCGCGCCGCCCTTGTAGGCCAGGGCCGAGTAGCGCGAGTTCTCCGCCGAGTCGATCCACTGCCGCAGCGCGTCCCCGCCCGGCCGCTCGAACGCCGCCGTCAGCAGGCGGCCGTACTTGAGCACCTCCACCCGCCAGTCGAGGTTGCGGAAGACGGTCTCGAGCCGATCCGAGAAGCGCTCGACCATCACCGCGTCGAGGCTCTGGCGGTTGTAGTCGACGATCCACCAGACGTTGCGGACGTCGTGCTTCCACGACTCGACGAGCGCCTCGAAGATGTTGCCCTCGTCGAACTCGGCGTCGCCCGCGATGGCGATCATGCGGCCCGGGGGCCGCTGCTGTCCGAACTCCTTGAACCGCACGTAATCCTGGACGAGCGCCGCGAAGCTGGTCATCGCCACGCCGAGGCCGACCGATCCGGTGGAAAAGTCGACGTCGTCGGCGTCCTTCGTGCGGGAAGGGTACGACTGCGCGCCGCCGAACCCGCGGAAGCGGGCGAGCTGATCCTGCGTCTGGTTGCCGAGGAGGTACTGGATCGCGTGGAACACCGGGCTCGCGTGCGGCTTCACCGCCACCCGGTCCTCGGGCCGCAGCGCATCGAAGTAGAGCGCCGTCATCAGGGTTGCCACCGATGCGCACGACGCCTGGTGGCCGCCGACCTTCAACCCGTCGCGCGCGGGCCGGACGTGGTTCGCGTGGTGGATCATCCAGACGGCCAGCCACAGGACCTTGCGTTCGAGCGCGCGCAGGCGGCGGAGGTCGGACGCGGAGCCCCCGGCAAGGGGAGTATCCGGAGGTGCAGCGGGAATCGCCATCAGAGCTAGGATGCCTCACGCCCGACGGTGCGGACAAGTGCCTTCGGATCGTCGGGCCGGCGGGCCACGACGTTTCGTGAGCGGCGGAATCGTCGAAAAGCGTTCTTCGGCAATTGGATCTTCAACGATTCCATCGTCCCGTCGGCGCCAGGTGCGCCTCGCTGCCGGCGACTGTGGAGTACGATCCATCACGCGTTCTTCAACCGGGCGCACAGCCTGAGGGAGACAGACCATGACCGATTCGACCATCAGGCGCCGCGGTTGGTCGCGCCGCGAAGCCCTCGGCCTCCTCGGCACGGCTGCCGCAGCAGGCGCCGGGGCGGCGGCTTTCGGCGCCGCGCTGCCGCCGCTGCACGCGCAGCAGACGTTCACGAGCGCCGAGCCGCCCGACTTCCCCGCGGGCGCGATCGTTCGCACCCTGCAGGGCGATGTCGACCCGGTGGCGCTCGCCGAGGGGGCGACGCTCTTCCACGAGCACGTCGGCCGCGCCGACGTCGACCTGGCTGTCGAAGAGCTGGCCGCCTGCGCCTTCGACGGGCTGGGCTGCATCGTCGACGCGGCCACCGGGCGCCGGACCCCGGAGCAGGTGGAGCACCTGAACGCCATCGCCGCCCGCAGCGAGGTGCGCATCGTGATGGCCGGCGGCTATTTCGAGGACATCGGCTTCGCCATCTACCCGGTGCGGGTGGCCGAGATGTCCGAGGACGAGCTGGTCGAAGAGCTGGTGGCCGACGCGGCGGCCCAGCGCTGGGGCGCGTTCGGCGAGATCGCCTCGTCGCTCGAGATGCGCCCGGACGAGCGCAAGGTGCACCGGGCCGTGGCCCGCGCCCACCTGCGAACCGGGCTGCCGATCTTCACGCACACGCCGCACGAGAGCTGCCCGAGCTGTGCGATGGAGCAGATGGACGTCATCGAAGGGGTGGGCGTCGACCTCTCGCACGTCGTGATCGGCCACATGGCGACCATCAAGCCGGAGCACGATCCGCTCGCCACCCACACCGCGGTGGCGCGCCGGGGCGCCTTCGTCGGCCTCGACACGCTGGGGCACGAGATGAGCCGCTCCGACATCCCGGCCGCCGACAAGGTGCGCATGGTGCAGGACCTGCTCGACGCCGGCCTGGAGGACCACATCCTGCTCTCGTCCGACCAGGGCAACGTGCGGCAGTTCAAGCGCTACTACGGCCACGGGTGGGCGTCGGTGCTGATGCAGTTCGTGCCGAAGCTGCGCTACGCCGGCGTGCCGGAGGAGACCATCCGCAAGATTCTGGTCGACAACCCGCGGCGCTTCCTCGCCTTCGTGCCGCCGGCGTAGGGTTGCAGGACCGGGACCAAGCGCGGCTGAACGATACGCGCAAGACGTCGAGCGGCGCGCCAACGCCTTCGCGGCGATGTTTTCTGATGCCGAATGAGCTCGTGCGGCGCGCAGTGTCTGCGCTGGCCGGCTCACTGGAAACGAAGGATGCCGTCGACAGCGTGGCGAACCGGCTGCAAACGAGCTTCGAGTCCACGCTGCGGCATCTGAAGAACCTGGGATACATCGATGACGTCATTCGGCAACGAATCGAGAATGAAGCGTTGCGGTTACGGCCGGCATGAACTCGTGAACCGGTCGGGTCACGGACCAGTGAGTCGACGGTGCTCCTGGGCGGGCACGTCGCTGCCGTTGTTCGTGCTGCTTCTTCTGGCCGCCGCCGGCTGCGCCGGAGCCGGTGACGACGAAGGCAGGCCGGACGACTATCTGACGCCCGAGCTGCGCGCCGCCGTCGAGCAGCTCAAGGCCGACGTGGCGACAAGCCCCACCGGCGAGGCGACGATCGCCGAGCGGGCGCGGATTCTCGCCGACTGGGTTGACGCGTACTCCCTGGGCGGCGGCGAGGTCGGCCTCGAAGGGCCCCGCGTACGGCTGCAGTCGACGCTGCCGCCGACCGGCCAGGCGGCGCTGCGGCAAGGAGCGATCATCGACCGGCTGGTGCGGCAGTTCACGCTGCACGACGAGCCCGGGGCCCTCGGCGAGCTGGCCGCCGAGTCGCTCGGTCCGTTCGAGGCGCGCTCCTTCCAGACCGTTCGCCAGACGTGGACCGCCGGCACGCGCCCGGTGGTGGCCGGCGGGGGCGTTTGGGTGGCGCGGCACTTCAACGTGAACTACGGCCCGTTCCAGACCGACGACCCGGCCGGGGACGGCTACGTGACGGTCGCGACCTCCGACGGCGACGCGACGTTCGAGGCCGACGTCTACATGGCGAGCGGCCCGCACGGCGGGTTCCGGGCTCCGGAGCCGGCGCTCGTGTTTCGCGTCGCCTCGGGCCAGATCGACCCCGGCGAGACGGTCACCATCACCTACGGCGACACGAGCGGCGGCGGGCGGGGCCTGCTGATGACGGGCACGTCGAGCGCCCGGATGCCGCTGCCCCTGTACGTCGATCTGGACGCCTCCGGCGAGTGGCGGCCGCTGTCCATTCTGCCGTTCGTGGTCAGCGGAACGCGCGTGGCCGGGGTGCACGGCTTCGCGCCCAGCGTCGTCGCGCCGGGCGAGCCGTTCGAGCTGTCGGTGCGCGCCCAGGATGCGTTCTTCAACCGCGCGACCGGCGCCATCCCGGCGTTCGAGGTGCGGGTGGACGGCGACGTCCGCGCGACCACACCGGCCGGGGCCGAGCCGATCACGGTGGTGGAGCTGACGCTGGACGAGCCGGGGCCGCACTGGATCGAGATCCGCTCGGCGGACGGCGAGATCCGCGGCGGCGCGAACCCGATCCTCGTCGAGGAGAATCCCGCCCGCCGCATCTACTGGGGCGATACCCACGGCCACTCCGGCTATGCCGAAGGCATAGGCACCATCGACTTCTTCATGACCTTTGCCCGCGACGACGCCCGGCTCGACTTCGTCACGCATTCCGAGCACGACGTCTGGCTGGACGATGCCGAGTGGGAGCTGTCGCGCAGCGCGGTGCAGGCCTTCGACGAGCCGGGCCGATTCATTCCGTATCTCGGCTGGGAGTGGACCCGGCACGCCCGCTTCGGCGGCCACCACAACGTGCTGTACCGCGACGCGGAGGGCAGGGAGCGCGTGTCCGCGCTGGAGTACCCGACGCTGTCCGAGCTGTACCAGGGCCTGCACGCGCGCTACGACCCGGCCGACGTGCTGGTCATCCCGCACGCCCACAACCCGGGCGACTACCGGCAGTCCGACCCGCAGCTCGAGCCCCTCATCGAGATGATGTCGATGCACGGC
>CAZMWA010000058.1:0-15181 GCA_964569405.1 uncultured Vicinamibacteraceae bacterium
CGGTGTACGCCCGGACCGAACCAGCTCGACCATCTGCTGGCGGAATGCCGCCGGATACGGCGGTCTCGATTTCGGCATCGTGGACTCCTCCTCCTCCTGCTCGCCAACAGGATAGGTGTCCACGAAATCGGGGCAACTCCAATCAGGCACGCCACCGGGTTGAGGTCACTCGCGAACCCTTCGCAACCGAGGCGCAGCGCCTCCAGGGGAATCGAGCCGCCGCCCGCGAACGGGTCCACGACGAGCGGCGGCTCGCCGCCGTGCGCCGCCCGCACGAGGTCGCGGCACACCGCGAGAAAGGGCTCCGCGGCCGACCACTCCCAGGCCGAGCCCTGCGCCAGGAGCTGCAGCAGGGCGGCGCGGACGCGGGTGGACGCCCAGTCGCCGGCGTCGACCGACAGGTCGCGCCACGCCTGGGCGCGGCGGCCCGCCTCGTGCTCGGCCGCCTGCTTCACCCCCGGCTTGCGGCTGCGCAGGTCGGCCTTCAAGTCGGCGATCAGCAACGCGGAGCCGGCCCGGGTCTCGACGAGATGTTGGGCCAGCTCGCGGAGGCGTTGGGCGGCGGCCCGGCGGAACGCTTCCGGGCAGCGCCGGTCGCAGGGGTCCGGCAACAGCAGCGCCGGCAGCACCGCCCGGCTCGATGCCAGCGGTCGGCGCGCCCACCACAGATGCAACGTCGACGGATGGCCGTGGCGGATCGACTTCTCCCGCGCCGCGTGCTTCGACACCGCGGCGATGGGGAAGTCCACCTCGGCCAGCCGCTTGCAGGCGCGGGGAATCACAACTGCTCCTCGGCCCAGCGGACGACCGCTTTCGCGGTTTCGACCGCCTCGGCATGCGCGCCGGTGGAGACGGG
This sequence comes from uncultured Vicinamibacteraceae bacterium, assembly GCA_964569405.1. Classification (GTDB taxonomy): domain Bacteria; phylum Acidobacteriota; class Vicinamibacteria; order Vicinamibacterales; family UBA8438; genus JAAXGX01. Next base: position 857 of record CAZMWA010000058.1, read on the forward strand.
CTGTTCAATGCCCGGATAGCGCAGGACGGTCGCGTATGGGGTCAGGCCCGCCGCGCGCTCGACGTGCTCGGGTATGGTCTGGCCGTCGGCCTCCAGCAACCGCAGCAGTCGCGCGATGTCGTGGATGTAGGGGAAGTCGATCCCCCGCTTGATCATCACGGCCTTGATCGCCTTCTCGGCCGCCTGCTGCGCGTCGAAGCACAGGTCTTCGAGGTAGACCTCGGCCGCCTGGTCTCGCGCCCGGGCGAGATTGCTGCGGGCGCGGTTCAGCCATTCGCGGGGGTCGTCCGACGGGAACCGGTCAGGGCGCTTCATACACGATTCGCCCTTCCTGCATCGCCGGCTTGATGATCGAGGCATGGCTGTTGCGGTACCGCGCTACCTCGGCCGGCGTCACCACGACCACGTCGACCGCTGCGTGCTCGCCTCGCAGCCGGCGGTGAATGCGTCCCATCGCGCCAAGGCGATCCTCGACGTTGGCGATCACGAGCAGGTCGACGTCGCTGTGCCGCGTCATGTCGCCGCGGGCGGCGGACCCGAACAGGATGATGCGTTCCGGCCGGGCCACCTCCACCACCCGGCGGACGATGGCGTCCAGCACGCGCGGGTCGAGCGCCCCGCCGTCGCCCCGCGGTCCGCCGTCTCCGGGGCCCTTCCCGTTCACGTCGTCCTCCCCCAGCATCGCCGTCACCTGCTCGGTCACGCGCATGTCCACGAAGCGAATAATGCACGGGTGCGACAACCGCCGCACGAGCACCAGCTCACCGAAGTCCTTGTCGGCGGTGACGAGAATCCGTTGTTCGTCACGCGCCCGGGCGAGCAGGGCTTCGTCGGCGGCGCGCGGATCCACTGCCAGGGCCGACACGACGTCGTGCCCGAGGTCGTCCAGCAGCGCGCGCAGGCTGCGGGACGCCGCACAAGCGTCGAGCAGGAACCTCACGGATCAGCGCGACGCCAAGCGTTCGTGCCCGTGTTCGCCGGCTATGGCGCGGTGCGCGAACAGCAGGCACGCCCGGATGTCCTCGGGTTCCAGCACAGGAAACTCGCTCAGTATCGTGTCCGGTTCATCCCCCGCAGCCAGCATGGCGAGAATGTGTTCCACCGCGATTCGCATGTCGCGAATGATGGGCTTCCCGCCGAAGATGTCGGCTCGTACCGTGATGCGGTCCAGCAGTTCGGACTCGGTCATCGAATCCTCTCGTATCAGCTACTGCCGATGCTCAATCGCCGGAGACAGTTGAGGGCGCGTCTCAGGCTGTTCGCCCGCGCTGCGGCGTCGTCGGGCCGCCAGCGGTCGGTAGCGTACTCGATCAACCGCGATGTGTAGGCCGGCCCCCCGGTCCGGCCGCTCCCCTCGCGCGGGACCATGTCCTGGCGAACGTCGCGACGCCGCGATTGGCGCGCCAGGTTGACCATGGCCTGCTTCGGATTGTCCAGTCCTTCAGGATCCGCGGGCACCTTGTTCCGCGCGACGCCGATGAAGGCCGCCAACCGCTCCGCGTCCGCCATGAGCCACGCCTCGATGGCTCGCACGACGACTCGAAACACCGTCTGCGGAGCGGGATTCCGCAACCAGGCCTCGCGAACCGGCGGCGCGCATTCCGCTTCCGTGTCCGAGGTCGATCAATACCACCCACGGTGAGTGATGGGCGGCGTTGTTGTAGCCGCCGATTCTGTCTCTCAGAAATGGCTTGTCGTTCTTGCAGTCGTTCTTGCCGTACACCGTGCCAGGCTCATGCCCGACGTGGCGGATGAGCCGGTCAATGACAGCCTCGTCGAGGCTACCCTCAACCGCCGCCGAAACGGTGATCACGGGCGCCACTGTCACGCATCCCCGAACAGCGCGAGTTGGGCGGCGTTCTTCGGGCGCGTCTTGGGTATCACGATATCAGCGAGCGAAGGGCCCCCTTCCAGCAGCTTGCGCACTTCCTGGTTCGAGCCCGCCGGAATCACCTCGGTACCTTCAGCACTCGTCACCAGCAGCATCGCCTCGTCGAGGCCGATGCCCTGATCGCGCAACAAGTCCGGTGAGTGGGTGCTCACGAAGACCTGCCTGCCGCTTCGACGTTGAACACGCGCGAGCATCTGGGGCAGGACGCGCACGATCTCGGGATGGAGAGACAGCTCCGGCTCTTCCAGCAGCAGCGGACCTCCCTTGTCCATCACTGCCCACAGCAACCCCATCAGACGCAGCGTCCCGTCGGAGAACTGTTCCTCGCTCTGCCACGCCCCCTGCGCCCGCCAGTGCTGGTACTTGCCGCGCAGGTGCGGCGTGCCGCGCGCGTCGCGCCACAGCTCGATCTGCTCGAGCTGCGGCACCGCGACCCGCAGGGCGCGCTGGATCCTACCGAGCCGGGCAGTCCGCGTGCGCTCCTGCGTCTTGGCGACCTGCTCCAGGAAGTCACCGCCGAAGGGATCGTTGGTGCGGCCGACCGAACGATCCGGCTCCCGGACGAGCTGCGGGACCAGGTGGAGGTAGCGGATGGAGCTGAAGAAGACGGCCAGATCGCGGAAAGCCTGATTGACGCTCACCTGCTCCAGGTAGGTCTGCGTGAGCCGCGCCGGGTCCGCGGCGTCGTCCTTGTTCGGCCGGTCGACCAGAAGATCGCTGCCACGGCTCACGCGTTCCGTTCGGATGCGAGGGCGCCGCTGGTTGTCCTGGTGGAACGCGATCTCGTACTTCCAGGCTGTGCCTTCTCCCTCTTCCTCCAGCTCGACGTTCATCTCCACGTCGGGGTATCTGCGAGCCGCCAGACAACGAATGCCGCTGACGCCCCCGCGGCGCGGGTGAAGAACGGCTTCCCGGAAACCGCTGCCGGAGAGCGCGATGTCCCGCACGAACCGGAAGGCGTCCAGGTAGTTGGACTTCCCCGAGGCATTCGCTCCCACGAGAAACAGTCGATCCTGCAGGACGACGTCTACGCGCAGGAAGTTCTTCCAATTGCGCAGGCGCAGACGCCGGAACCGCAGATCCCTGTGGGGCTCGTTCCGACCAGACCGAGCGTCCAACTGCCGGGTCCCGTCCCGGTGACGGTCTCCACGCGCATCGGCTCGTTGAAGAGCGGACCGGTCAGGGTCTGGCCTTCGCTGGGGGTCGTCAAGGCGCTCACGGGTTGCACCCCCGAGAAAGGTGCGAGGCGCTCAGGGGAGCAGATCGTCGACCGCGATCTGTGCATCGGGGCGAGCGAGCGGCGCGACCTTGTCCCCGGCTGCGTGGTGGGTGACGCTCTGATAGCTGTCCCCGGCCGGGCCGTGGTAGACCTCCAGACGGGCCTCGGGGAGGGCGAGGATCCAGTACTCGGGAATCCCGCACCGCGCGTACAGGTGCTGCTTGACCGTCCGGTCGTACCGCAGTGACTCGTTCGAGACTTCGACGACCAGCACTGCCGACGTTGGATGGTTCTTGTCGTAGTCGCGGATCGCGCCCCTCACGACAGCCACGTCCGGCTCGGGTTCCGAGTAGTCGTCCACCGCCAGCGGGTTCTGCACCCGTACGTGGAACCCGGAATCGAACACGCGCCGCAGGCGATCCGCCACAAGGTTCATGCCGGTCGCATGGCTGACTCCCTCCGGTGTCATGGCGCTGAGGTCTCCGTCGATGAGTTCCAGCCTGGCGTCCGGCTCGAACGCGCCGGCTTCTACCGCACGGTCGTACTCGACCCGGCTCAGGCGGTAGTGGCAGACGGCGACGTCGGACGCTGTGGCTCTCATGACGGCGCCCCTATCGTAGCGCGAAACCGGGATGGTGCGGCTGGTCCTCAGCGACTGTTCAGCGGCTGCCGTACGGCCGGCCCGTCGCGGCCAGCACCGCCAGGCGCATCGGCTGGTGGCGGGTCAGGGGTCAAGGGTGCAGCGAGCCAGGTCGAGCGCCTGGCGTGTAATGACGTGGATCTGTTGCCGAATCGGCCGTGAACAATCTCAATTGGTCGGGATGACTGGATTTGAACCAGCGACCCCCTGACCCCCAGTCAGGTGCGCTACCAGACTGCGCCACATCCCGACGTCCGTCCTACGCCGTCCGACGCTTGCGTTTGGCGGTCGTCTTCGCTGCTGCCGCCTTGCCCCGCGCCGACTTGCCGCGCGGCTTCTTGCCGGCGACGGCCGCATTGTCCCGGCGCGCCGGCTCGGCCGCCGCGGCAACCGGGACCGGGGTCGGCTCACTCGCGCCGTTGCCCGACAGCATGTCCAGGACCGCCTGCAGCCCCTCCTTGACCGCCGCCAGCTTCTCCCGGACGTCGGCGCCCAGCATGTGCTCGAGCGGCAGCTCGGGCCGGGGCAACTCCTCGTCCGGGCCTCCCTCCAGCTTCTTCCGCGCGGCGCCGAGGGTCAAGCCCTCACCGAAGACGAGCTCCTTGATCCGGACGACGAGCTCGACCTCCGAGCGCCCGTAGACGCGGGCGCCCTTGACGTTCTTCGCGCCGTTCAGCTTCGGAAACTCGGCCTCCCACGACCTCAGCACGTACGGTGGCACGCCGGCGATTGCACAGACCTCCGCCGGCCTGAACGACGCGCGCTTCGGAATCTCCGCGGGGGCCATCGTCCCAGGAAAACCCGTCGATTATACCATCGCCCTGCTTCCGCGCCCGGCGCGGCCGCGCCGGGCTACCGCGCCGGTTGCTGGTTGCGCGGCGGGCGCCGGGCCCGCACCTGCAGGCGGATGGGCGTCCCCAGGAAGCCGAACGCCTCGCGGAAGCGGTTTTTCAGGAAGCGCTCGTAGGAGAAGTGCAGCCGCGAGGTGGTGTTCGTGAAGATGAGGAACCGCGGCGGGGCCGTGGCCACCTGCGTCCCGTAGTAGATCTTCACGGCGTGCTTGCCGGGGCTGCGGGGCGGGTTGCGCCGCGTCGCGCGTTCCAGCACGCGGTTGACGTCGGGCGTCGAGACGTGCGCGGCCCGCGCCCGGGCAACCTCCCGCACCATCTCGACCAGCTTCGGCGCGCGGGCGCCCGTGAGGGCCGAGATGCGCACGATGGGCGCGAACTCCGCGAACTTCAGCGCGTCGCGCAGCGCCGCGTCGAACTGCTTGGCGAAGCCGTCCCGTTGCTTGACGAGGTCCCACTTGTTGGCGGCGATGACGATGCCGCAGCCGGCGCGCTCGGCTTCCCCGGCGATGACCGCATCCTGCCGCGCAACCGGGCCGGACGCGTCGACCACCAGCACGGCGACGTCGGCGCGGGCGATGGCCCGCCGGGCGACCGTCACGCTTACCTGCTCGACCTGACCGCTGCTCGCCACGCGGCCCGGACGCCGGATGCCCGCCGTGTCGACCAGCCGCAGCCGCTGGCCGTGCCACGTGATGAGGGTATCGACCGCGTCCCGCGTGGTGCCGGCCGTGTCGCTGACGAGCACGCGCTCCGCGCGCGCCAGCAGGTTGACGAGCGACGACTTGCCGACGTTCGGACGGCCGATGATGGCGACCCCGATCTCGTCCGGCCGCTCCGGCCGCGCCGCGTCCGCGTCCGCGCGCTGCCCGCCGGGCAGCCGGCCCACGGCTTCATCGAGCAGGTCGCCCACCCCCAGACCGTGCTCGGCGGCAATGGATACGAGCGGCGTGATGCCCAAGGCATGGAACTCGTCGACGCGCCCGGCCGCCTGCCGGTCGTCCACCTTGTTGACGGCCAGCACGACCGGCACGCCGGCGCGCCGCGCGCGGTCGGCCACCTCCCGATCGGCGGGCACGAGGCCGTCGCGGCCGTCGACCAGCAGGACGACGAGGTCGGCGGCGTCGAGCGCCCGGAGCCCCTGCGCCGAGACCGACTGCTGCAGCGGGTCGGTGCTGGCCCCGAACAGGCCGCCGGTGTCGACCAGCTCGAACGTCGTGCCGAGCCAGTCGGCCTGCGCCGTGATGACGTCGCGCGTCGTGCCGGCAACCGGCGTCACGATGGCGCGCCGGGCCCCGCAGATCCGGTTGAACAGCGTCGATTTTCCGACGTTGGGACGTCCGACGAGCACGACCGATCGGTCACGGCGCATCCTGGCGGCTGGCGGCATGGCGGCGGTCGGACGCGGCTGGCGCGTCGCTTGACACCTGTAAATTATAGTACCTATGATGCTTAGGTAGCGTCAGGAGCTCACGCGCCATGATCAAGGTCGACATCGTGAACGAGGTATCGACGGCCGCGGACATCACGAAGGTCAAGGCCGAGGTTGCAGTGGACGCGGTATTCGATGCCATGCGGATGTCGATGCAACGGGGCGATCGCATCGAGCTCCGCGGCTTCGGCGTGTTCCAGGTGAAGCCGCGCAAGCGGGGCATCGGCCGCAATCCGCGGACCGGCAAGGAGGTCCGCATTCCGCCCGGCCGCACGATCCGCTTCAAGCCGGGCAAGGAGCTCCAGGCTATCGGGGGCTGACGTCGGGGACCCGCCATTTGTCATTCGATCCCCCCGACCGGCCGCTCTCGCCGCCCGCCGACTGGCCTGCACCACCGGCGCCGGAAACCGCCGGGCAAGTCCCCGGCCCCGCCGCCCGGCCATCGCGGCGTCGCGGCCGGCGCCCGCTGATCCACCTGCTGCTCTTCCTGGGCACCCTGGTAACCACGATGGCCGCGGGGATCGGCCATTACGCCGGCTTCGCGGGCGACTTCAACGAGATTCCGGACCTCTCGCTCGCCCTGATCCCCTACGGCGCCTGGTACAGCCTGACCATCCTCGCCATTCTGGGCACGCACGAGTTCGGGCACTACTTCGCCTGCCGCTACTACGGTATCGACGCATCGCTGCCCTACTTCCTGCCGGCGCCGCTGCCGCTGACCGGCACGGTGGGAGCGGTCATCCGCATCCGCCAGCCGATTCCGACCAAGCGCATGCTGTTCGATATCGGCGCCGCCGGCCCCATCGCCGGCTTTGTCGTCGCCGTCCCGGCGCTCTTTCTCGGACTGCGGCTGTCGCGCGTCGTGCCGCTGCCGGATGACTTCGTCGGCATGGAGCTCGGCGAGCCGCTGCTCTTCCAGCTCGCCGCGTGGATGGTGTGGGGCGAGGCGCCGACCGGCCATTCGATCAACCTGCACCCGATGGGTCTCGCCGCCTGGCTGGGGCTGCTCGTCACGGCGCTCAACCTGTTCCCGATCGGGCAGCTCGACGGCGGGCATATCGCGTACGCCGCGCTCGGGCGCCGGTCCACGGTCGTCAGCCTGGGCACGGCCGCCGCCGTCGTCGGCCTCGCCTTCTTCTCGATGAGCTGGGTGGTCTGGGCCGCGCTCGTCATCGCCATGATCGTGTTCCTGGGCCCCCGCCATCCGCGCACCCCCGACGAGGACGTGCCGCTCGACCGCAACCGCCAGTGGGTCGCCCTCGCGACGGCCGCCATCTTCGTCCTCTGCTTCACGCCCGCGCCGATCGAGGTGCTCGACCTGGTGCCCGAGCCGTGAGGGGGCCAAAGCCGGCCGGGAGCGCTGCCGGCTGCCCTCAGAAGCGTCGCGCACCGGCGCCGGCGTCCCTGCGGCGAGACCGCGTGTTCATGGCAGCCGCAGGCCTTCGATCTCGGCTGCCAGCGACAGCCGCGAGTCCAGGCAGACGAACGTCAGCGGCCCGGCAAGCTGCTCCTGCACCACGAGCGCCGCGCCGAGCTGCCCCGCATCGGCGGCCCGCAGCGGATGGCGGGCGAGCAGGGCGTTGGCCCGGGACCGGACGGCAAGCATGTCCGCCACCTCGTCCCAGCTACCGGCCAGGGCGTCGAACCGCGCGAGCACGTTGCGGCGCTGGGGCCGCGACAGCAGCCCGTCGCGCGCGCGCCGCTCGATCGCACTCGTGATCTCGGTCTGCGTCCATACCCACGTCACGATCCGGTCGTCGTCCGACAGCCACCTGCGAACGCGTTGGCTGTCGGGTTCCGCGACGACCAACGGTACGAGCGCGGAGGCATCCCAGTACCTCACAGCCTGTCCGCCCGGTCGTCGGCCAGAGCCTCCGAGAGACGTGCCGGCAGCGCCAGCGGCTCCGTATCGAGCAGCGCCGCGGCGCCGCCCTTGCCCGGCCGGAGCAGCCCCGCCCCGATCAACCGCGTCCGCGCTCCCTCATCGTCGCCGCCCGCGGGAGGCACCAGCCTGGCCACGGGCGCACCCCGGTCGAGAACCTCGACCTCGTTGCCCCGACGCACCTCGCGGAGATAACGGGACAGGTTCGCCTTCAGCTCGGATATCGATGCGGTCGTCATTGTGACCAGTATGGTCTTCGACTAAGGATCAATCAAGTCACAGGACCGTCAGGGGGTCGACGTCGACCGTGACGCGACGCCGCAGCGTCGGATGGCGGTCGAGCGCGGCGCGCACCGCTTCGCGCAGGGCGCGGCGGCGGGTCCCTTTCAGGAAGATCTGCGCGCGGTGCTCGCCGCGCAACCGCGTGAGCGGCGCCGGAGCCGGACCGAGCACCCGGTACCCGCCGCCGGCGGCCCGCAACTCGGCCGCCAGCCCGGCCGCGGCACGCCGCGCCGCCGGCAGCGTGCGCGCCCGCACGACGACGTTGATCATGGCCACGACGGGCGGGTAGCGCATCGCGCGCCGATAGCGCATCTCCGCCTCGAAGAACGGCTCGTACTCCTGCCGGCAGGCATGCTCGATGCTGTAGTGCTCCGGGTGGAACGTCTGCACGATGGCCTCGCCCGGCAGGTCGCCGCGACCGGCGCGGCCGGCCACCTGGGTCAGCAACTGGAAGGTCCGCTCCGCCGCCCGGAAGTCGGCCAGGCCCAGCCCCACGTCGGCCGAGATGACCCCCACCAGCGTCACGGCCGGAAAATCGTGCCCCTTGGCCACCATCTGCGTGCCGACGAGCACGTCGATCTCACGGCGGGCGAAGCGGCCCAGCAGCTCCAGGGCGGCGCCGCGGCGCCGCACCGTGTCGCGATCGAGGCGCGCGAGCCGGGCCTGGGGGAGCAGGCCGGCGAGCTCTGCCTCGATCCGCTCCGTCCCCAGCCCGACGCGCTCGAGGAACGGGCCGGCGCAGTGGCCGCAGACCGCCGGGCGCACGCTGGAGTGGCTGCAGTAGTGACAGCGCACGCGGCCCGCGGCGCGATGCAGGGTCAGCGACACGCTGCAGTTCGGGCATTCCAGCGTGCTGCCGCACTGGCGGCAGAGGATCGCGGCCGCGTACCCGCGTCGGTTCAGCAGCACGAGCGCCTGCTCGCCGCGGCGCAGGCGGTCCGCCAGCGCCGCCTGCAGCGCCGCGCTGAACACGACGTCCGGCCCCTGCTCGGCGACCTCCTGCCGCATGTCGACGATCGCGACGGCGGCCAGCGGGCGGTCCCGCACACGCCTGCTGAGAACGAGCCGTTCGTAGCGTCCGCGCGCCGCGTTGTGGTAGGTCTCCAGCGACGGGGTGGCCGACCCGAGCACGACGAGCGCGCCGGCCTGCCGGCCGCGGACGATGGCGACGTCGCGGCCGTGGTAGCGGGGGCTCTCCTCCTGCTTGTAGGACGCGTCCTGCTCCTCGTCGACCACGATCAGGCCCAGGTCGTCGAGCGGGGCGAAGACGGCCGACCGCGTCCCCACCACGACGTCGATCTCGCCGCGGCGGATGCGATGCCACTGGTCATGCCGCTCGCCGTCGGACAGGCCGCTGTGCTGCACCGCGACGCGACCGGCGGCGGCCCGGAACGCGGCCGTCACGGCGGGCGTCAGCGCGATCTCCGGTACCAGCACCAGCACGCGCCGCCCCTGTTGCAGCACTTGAGCGGCCAGCTCCCGGTAGACCGCGGTCTTGCCGCTGCCGGTCACGCCCTGCAGCAGCGCGACGCGGAACGTTCCGGCGGCAGCCCAGTCGCCCAGGCTCGCCAGCGCCGCCTGCTGTTCGTTCGTGAACACGATCCGCTCGTCGGCGCCCCGCCCCGCCGAGCGGGCGCCCGGGGCCGGGTCGCGGTCGACCACCCGCCGCTCGATCGCGACCAGGCCCCGCGCCGCCAGCCGGCGCAGCGTGCCGGCGGCGATGCCCCGGCCGGCGAGCTCCGCCGCGGGCAGGCCCGCGGGCGCCCCCGCGAGCAGCGCCAGCGCGGCGCGCTGCTTCGTCCCCAGCGCGGCCGGCGCGGCATGCGCCCGGCGTCCCGCGTCCGTGAGCCGCGCCGCGCGGCGGGTCTTGAACGACGCGGTCCGCCGGCCGGCCGCGGACTGCGCCCAGGCGAAGGGGGGCATGGCGGCTCCCACGGCGTCGCCCGGACCGCACCCGTAGTACTCGGCGACCCAGACGGCCAGGTCCAGCACCGGCCGCGGCAGGAAGGGCTCTGCATCCAGGCACTCGAGCAGGCTCTTGACGCCCGCCTGCCCTGTCGGGCGGGCAGGTCCGAGCACGCAGCCGGTGACCTGCCGCCCGCCCAGCGGCACGCGCACTCGCACGCCCGGCGCGGGGACGGCGGCTGCGTCCGGCACACCGTAGGTCAGGGCGGCCAGGAAGGGAACGGGGACCGCGACCGAGACGAGCCGGGGCATGCCCCTACCCTGCTCGGAGCATCGCCCGAATCTTCTTCATGTCCTCCCACACGTCGCGCTTGCGGTCAGGGCTCCGCAGCAGGAAGGCCGGGTGAAAGGTGGGAACGAGCTGCGCCCCGCGGTAGTCGAAGACGCGGCCGCGCAGCTTCGAGATGGGATCCTCGGTCCGCAGCAGGGTGCGGGCCGCGAACGTGCCGAGGGCCACGATGACGCGCGGCCGAATCGCGTCGACCTGCGCGAACAGGAACGGCTCGCACGTGCGGACCTCCTCCGGCGTCGGGTTCCGGTTGGCGGGCGGCCGGCACTTGATCACGTTGGCGATGTACACGTCCTCACGTCGAAGATCGATCGATTCGATGATGCGGGTCAGCAACTGGCCCGCCCGGCCGACGAACGGGATGCCCTGCAGGTCCTCGTCGCGGCCCGGCGCCTCGCCCACGAACATGAGCGCCGCGTCGGGGTTGCCCACGCCGTAGACCAGCGTCTTCCGGCCTGCGTGCAGCCCGCAGCGCGTGCAGTCGCCCAGCTCCTCGCGAATCAGGCGCAAACGGTCGGCGGCGCTGGCCGCCTCGGGCACGGCCACCTGGTCGAACATCGAGATCCCGAAAGGCTGGCCGGCGGACGCCGCGGCGGCCACGGAGGCAGGCGCAGGCTCGCGATCCTCGGCAGGCGCCGGCTCGCGAGCTGCAGGGGCGGCGGCCGCGGGGGCGTCCGGCTTCGCGGCGGCCGCGCCGGGCCCGGCCGCGGCGTCCGCGTCGGCCGGCCGGACGCGCCAGGCGCGGTCCCGGCTCACGCCGGCGACGCCCAGCTCGGAGAAGTACGCGAGGTGCCCGGCCAGCTCCTCGGAGCGCTTCATCGCACCTGCCCGTGGCGGGTGTCCGCCGCCGCCGCGATCAAGGCTTCGACACGGTCCAGAAGCGCCGCCGCCAGCATGCGTTTCGGACCCAGCGGCACGTCCTCGGCGCCGGCGGCGCTGACCAGCGTCGCCGCGTTCGTCTCGACCGCGAACCCGCGGTCCGGTCGCGACACGTCGTTGGCCACGACGAGGTCGAGCCGCTTCGCCTCCAGCTTCCGCCGGGCGCGCGCGACGAGGTCCGCTGTCTCGGCAGCGAATCCCACCAGCACCGGGACGGCCGCCCCGGCACGCCGCTCGCCGAGCTCGGCCAGGATGTCGGGCGTGCGGCTCAGGCTGAGCGTCATGTCCTCCCCCTTGGGGATCTTCCCCGGGCGCGCGCCGCCGGCCGGCGCGTAGTCCGCCACGGCCGCCGTCATCACCACGGCATCGGCCCCGGCGACCCGCTCCATGACCGCCGCGCGCATCTCGCGGGCGCTGCGGACGCGGGTCACCTCGGCGCCCGGCGGCGGCTCCAGCTCGGTCGGCCCGGCCACTAGCCGCACGGACGCCCCCCGGGCGAGCGCCTCGGCGGCGACCGCGAAGCCCATGCGCCCCGTCGACCGGTTGCCGAGGTAGCGCACCGGATCGAGGTCTTCGTACGTCGGACCTGCCGTCACCAGCAGCGACCGCCCGGCCAGGCTGCCCGCGGGACGCAGAAGCTGCTCGGCGGCCGCGGCGATCTCCGCGGGCTCGGCCAGGCGGCCCTTGCCGATCCAGCCGCAGGCCAGATAGCCGTCGCCCGGCTCGACCAGGTGCACGCCCCGCCCGGCCAGCGTCGCCAGATTCCGCTGGACCGCGTCGTGCGCGAGCATGTTGCTGTTCATGGCCGGCGCGACGAGCACCGGGGCGCGGGTCGCGAGATACAGCGACGACAGGAAATCGTCCGCGATGCCGTTCGCGAACTTGCCGATCGCGTTGGCCGTCGCCGGCGCCACGACGAGCAGCTCGATGCCGGACGCCAGCGCGACGTGCTCGATGTCGGCGTTGGCGCCCGGCGCGAACTGGTCGGTGACGACCGGGCGCCGCGTGATGGCCTCGAAGGTCAGCGGTCCGACGAAGCGGCAGGCCGACTCCGTCATGACCGCGGTCACCTGATGACCGGCCTGCTGCAGGCGGCGGGCCACGTCCACCGACTTGTAGGCGCCGATGCCGCCGGTGATGCCCAGTGCGACCGCTGCCATGTTCCGGCCCGGTTCCTACCCGTCCAACGCGCGAAACGCAGCCACGATGCCGGTCACGGTGTCGTCGACCGCCGGCGTCCGGGCGCGCTCGGCCATGACGATGCTGCGAAGCTGTGCCACGCAGCGGTCGACGTGGTCGTTCACGACGAGGTAGGCATAGTCCCCCGACGCCGCCACCTCGCGGCGCGCCGTGTCGAGCCGCCGCCTGATCTGCCGCTCGCCGACATCGCCGCCGCTGCGCTGCCTGAGGCGCCGCTCGAGCACGTGAAACGACGGCGGCAGCACGAAGATGGCGATGGCGTCCGGGCAGCGCTCGCGCACCTGCCGGGCGCCCTGCACGTCAATGACGAGCACCACGTCGCGCCCCGCGCGGCGATGACGCTCGGTCTCCTCCCGGCCGGTGCCGTAGCGGCAGCCGAACACGGTTGCCCACTCGAGGAAGCCGCCCGCGTCGACCAGCGCCGCGAAATCGTCGTCGTCAACGAAATTATAGTCGACGCCGTGCGCCTCGCCCGGCCGGGGCGGGCGCGACGTGTACGACCTCGATACCACGAGCTCCGGCACCGTCTTGACCAACTGCGCGACGAGCGTCGTCTTGCCTGTCCCGGACGGCGCCGACACGATGAACAGCAGACCCCGCCGCATCCTCTGTTCCACTATTCCACGTTCTGGATCTGCTCGCGGAGCCTCTCGACCTCCGCCTTCGCGGCCACCACGAGCGCGCCCGTCTCGCGGCCCTCCGCCTTCGATCCAATCGTGTTGATCTCCCGGTTCATCTCCTGCACGAGAAAATCGAGCTTCCGCCCGCACGGCGCCGACCCCGCCGCCAACTCGGCCAGGTGCTCGAGGTGGCCCCGCAGCCGTGCCACCTCCTCGTGAATGTCCGATCTGGCGGCCCACTTGACGATCTCCTGCGCCACGAGCTCCGGCCCGGCCTGGACCGCGCCGCCCAGGTCCTCGATCCTGGCCGCCAGCCGTTCCCGCAACGCGTCGGCCCCGGTTGCGGCGTCCGCCACGATGCGGCCCACGAGCGAGCCGAGCGCTGCCGAGCGCTCGGCCAGGTCGGTGCGCAGGAACTCGCCCTCGCGGCGGCGCATGCGGTCGAGATCGCCGAGCGCCTCGCCGACGGTGTCCGCAACGCGCGAGCAGACGGCCTGCCACGCCTCCCGGTCGGCCGGCAGCTCCCGAACGGCCACCGCCTGCGGAAACCGCAGCAGCTCACCGGCGGTCAGCCCCGACTCGACCCAGCCGCGCAGGCGCGCCTGCTCCGCCGCCGTGACCAGCGCCTCCGCCAGCCGCTCGTTCAGATCGAGCTCGACGGGCGAGTCGATCTTGAGCTGCGCGGTCACCGTCAGCTCCACCCGGCCGCGCGCCACGTGCCGCTGCACGAGCCCGCGCAGCTCCTGCTCGAGCTCGGCGAAGGCCGCCGGCACGCGCACATGCGCATCCAGATAGCGATGGTTGACGCTGCGCACCGTGACGGTCAGGTTGACCTGCTCGTCGTCGTGCGCCAGCGAGGCGAAACCGGTCATCGACTTCATGCGCGGACTCCCAGCAACTGCAGCGAGTAGAGCTTGGCGTACAGGCTGTCGGGGGCAGCCAGCAGCTCTTCGTGGCGTCCGGTCTCGCGTACCTGTCCCCGGTCCAGCACGACGATCCGATCGGCGCGCCGCACGGTCGACAGGCGATGCGCAATCACGAAGGCGGTCCGGTTCAGCATCAGCCGCGCCAGCGCGTCCTGCACGAGGTGCTCCGACTCGGCGTCGAGCGCCGAGGTGGCCTCGTCCAGGATCAGGATGGGCGAGTTCCGCAGCAATGCGCGGGCGATGGCCACGCGC
>CAZMWA010000059.1:0-11622 GCA_964569405.1 uncultured Vicinamibacteraceae bacterium
GTCCACGTCGGGTTGCGCCGCCAGCGCGCCGACGTTGCCGGGCTTGACGCTGCCGCCGTAGAGGATGCGCCGCGTGCGGGCGATGCTCTCGCCCAGGACGCCGGCCAGCCGCCCGCGGATGTGCGCATGCGCCTCCTGCGCCTGCTCGGGCGTCGCGTTGCGACCGGTGCCGATCGCCCAGACCGGCTCGTACGCCACGACGAGCGATCCGGCATCGGCGGCAGCCAGTCCTTCCAGCCCGGCCTGCAACTGGCGCTCCAGCACCTCGAACGTCCGGTTCGACTCGCGCTCGGCAAGCGTCTCCCCGACGCACATGATCGGCACGAGACGCGCGCCGGTAGCCGCGCGCACCTTCGCGCCGACCTCCGCGTCGGTCTCGCCGAACAGGTGGCGCCGTTCGGAATGCCCGATGATCACGTAGCCCGCCCCCGCGTCCCGCAGCATGCCGGCGCTGACCTCGCCGGTGAACGCGCCCTGCGGCTCCGCGTGCAGGTCCTGCCCGGCCACCCCGATGCCGCTGCCGGCCAGCGCCCCGGCCAGCGCGTGCAGCGCCGTGAACGGCGGCGCCAGGACGATCTCGACGTCGCGCGCCTCGGCGACGAGCGCGCGGAACGCGTGGGCGTAGGCCACGGCCTCGCCTACCGTCTTGTGCATCTTCCAGTTGGCTGCGACGAGGGGTGTTCTCATGGTGCGCACCATTGCCGGCGAGGTAGACTCACGGCTGGTTGTCGGGCAGCGCGGCGACGCCCGGCAGCGTGCGGCCGCTCAGGAACTCGAGCGAGGCGCCGCCGCCGGTCGAGACGTGGGTGATGCGGTCGCGCACGCCGGCCTTGGCGAGCGCCGCGATGGAGTCGCCGCCACCGACCACGGTGGTGGCCTGCGCCTCCGCCACCGCGCGCGCCACGGCCAGCGTCCCGGCCGCGAACGCGTCGACCTCGAACACGCCCAGCGGGCCGTTCCACACCACGGTCCGCGCCCCGGCGATGAGCGCGGCGTACTCGGCGCGCGTGCGCGGCCCGATGTCGACGCCCAGCCGCTCGCCGATCGCGGTGTCCGTCACGGCCAGCGTCGCGCCGTGCGCCCCGGGCGCGATCCGCTCGGCGACGACGTGGTCGGCCGGCAGCCGGAGGTCGACGCCGCGGGCCCGGGCGCCGTCCTCGACCCGGCCCGTGGCCGCGAGCAGCGCGGGCTCGACCAGCGACTGCCCGGTCGGCAGGCCCTGCCGGCTGAAGAACGTGTAGGCCATCGCGCCGCCGATGAGCAGCGCGTCGACCCGCTCCAGCAGGCTCTCGATGACGTCGAGCTTGCCCGACACCTTGGCGCCGCCGAGGATCGCCACGAACGGCCGCGCCGGCGCGCCGAGCAGCGACCCGAGATGCTCCAGCTCGGCCGCCATCAGCAGCCCCGTCCCCGCGTCCCGCACATGGGCGACCACGCCCGCGGTCGACGCGTGGGCGCGGTGCGCCGCGCCGAACGCGTCGTTCACGTAGAGCTCCGCCAGCTCCGCCAGGGCCGCCGCGAACGCCGGGTCGTTCGCTTCCTCCGCGGCGTGGAAGCGCAGGTTCTCGAGCAGCACGACGCCGCCCGGCCCGGCTTCGTCCAGCGCCCGGCGCGCCGCGCCGCCCACGCAGTCGGGCGCGAAGCCGACCGACGTGCCGAGCAGCGCCGCGAGATGGTCGGCGACCGGCCGCAGGCTGAGCTCGGGGCGGGGACGCCCGCCGGGGCGGCCCAGATGCGAGGCGAGCACGAGCGTTGCCCCGCGCCCGAGCGCGTGGCGCAGCGTCGGCAGCGCCGCGCGGATGCGGGTGTCGTCGCCCACCGCGCCGTCCGTGATCGGGACGTTGAAGTCGACGCGGATCAGAACGCGCCGGCCTGCCAGGTCGAGGTCGCGGATCGAGCGTTTGGGCACGCGGGGCGGCGGGCTGCCAGGGCTAGAGCCCGCGGCTCCCGAGGAGCTTGACGAGCTCCACGCAGCGGGACGAGTAGCCCCATTCGTTGTCGTACCACGAGAGGACCTTCACGAAGTCGCCTTCCATCACCTTGGTGTACGACGCGTCCACGATGGACGAGTGGGGGTTGCCCCGGAAGTCGATCGAGACGAGCGGCGCGGGCGACAGGTGCAGGATGCCCCGCAGGCGTCCCGCCTCGGCCGCCCCGAACGCTTCGTTCACCGCGTCCGCGCTCGTCGAGCTGTCGACCTGGGCAACCAGGTCGACCACCGACACGTTCGGCGTCGGGACGCGCATCGCTATGCCGTCGAGCCGGCCCTTCAGCTCCGGCAGCACCTCGCCGACGGCCACCGCCGCGCCCGTGCTGGTCGGGATCATCGACACGCCCGCGGCGCGGGCACGGCGCAGGTCCTTGTGCGGCAGATCGAGCAGGCGCTGGTCGTTCGTGTAGGCGTGCACCGTGGTCATCCATCCCCGGCGCAGCCCGAAGCTGTCGTGCAGCACCTTGGCCACCGGCGCGAGGCAGTTCGTGGTGCACGACGCGTTCGAGACGATGTGGTGCGCGGCCGGGTCGTAGCGCTCGTCGTTGACCCCGAGCACCACGGTCAGGTCGGGCCCCTTGGCGGGCGCGGTGATGATGACCTTGCGGGCGCCCGCGGCCAGATGCTTGGCCGCGTCGTCCCGTTTGGCGAACAGCCCGGTCGACTCCACGACGACGTCGACGCCGAGCTCGCCCCACGGCAGCGCGGCCGGGTCGCGCTGGGACAGCACCCGGAACGAGCGCTCGCCGACCCGGATGGCGTCGCCGTCGACCGCGACCTCCTCGGCCAGGTTGCCGAGGACCGAGTCGTACTTCAGGAGGTGGGCCAGTGTGTCCGGGCTGGTGATGTCGTTGACCGCCACGAATTCCAGCGCGCTGTCCCCCAGCGCCGCCCGCAGCACGTTGCGTCCGATGCGGCCGAACCCGTTGATCCCGACCCTGATGGCCATGTCCGCTGCCTCCGCGAGATGTGTCGTTCCTGTCGGGCGCCCCGCAGGGCGATACAAACGATCGATTCTATGCGGCCCCTTCCGGGGCGGTCAACCGGAGCCGCCCGCCGCGCCGCTGCTATACTCCGGCAACCCTGAAACGATGTACCTCCTCTACAGCCTGGCCCTGTGCGCGTATCTGCTCGCGCAGCTGCCGGTCGTCGGGTACCGGGTCGTCCGCCAGCGGAAAGCCGTCGGCCGGCTGCGGGACAGGGTGGGCCGGCTCCCGGCCGGCGTGAACCCCGGCCGCCGGCGGTCGATCTGGATCCACGCGGTGTCGGTCGGCGAGGTGCTCGCCGCGCGAGCCCTCGTCGCCCAGCTCCGGGACGCGTACCCGCGGCACCGGCTCCTGATGTCGACCACCACGGCCACCGGCCAGCTCGTCGCCCGCCAGTCGGGCCGCGCGGTCGACGCGGTCTTCTACGCGCCGCTGGACCTGGCGCGGTTCGTCGCCCGCGCTCTCGACCAGGTGGCGCCGGACATGCTGGTGCTGATCGACACCGAGATCTGGCCCAACCTGCTGCGCGCGTGCCGCCGGCGCGGCGTGAAGACCATCCTCGTGAACGGCCGGCTCTCGGACCGGTCGTACCGGCGCTACCGGCTCGTGCGCCCGTTCATGCGGCGCGTGCTGGACGGCCTCGACCGCCTGTGCGTGCAGAACGGAGCCTGGAGCCGGCGCTTTCGCGATCTGGGCGTGCCGCCCGCGCGCCTGACCGTGACCGGCAGCCTCAAGTTCGACGCCGTCGACGACGCGGCGGCGGGCGCACCGGCCGGCGACCCGACGCTGCGCTGCTTCGAGTTCGCGGCCGGGCGGCCGGTGATCATTGCCGCGAGCACCCTCCGCGGCGAGGAGGAGCCGGTGCTGCGCGCGTTCGCCGGCGCGCGCCGCTCGGCCGCCGGCGCCGTGCTGATCATCGCGCCGCGGCATCCCGAGCGGTTCGCGGAAGCGGGCCGGCTCGCGGCCGGCCGGGGCTTCGCCGTCGTGCGGCGCACGGCGCTGGAGGCTGCCGCCGCGCCGGCGGCCGACGTCATCATCCTCGACACCATCGGCGAGCTGGCCCGGCTGTTCCGCCTCGCGACGGTGGTGTTCGTGGGGGGGAGTCTCGTGCCCGCCGGCGGGCACAACCCCATCGAGCCGGCCGCGTTCGGCAAGGCGATCGTGTTCGGACCGCACATGGAGAACTTCGCCGAGATCGCCAGTCTCTTCGTGGCCCGCGGGGCCGCGTGGCAGCTCGGCTCGCAGCACGATCTCGACGGGGCGCTCGACGCGCTGTTGTCCGACGCCGCGCGGCGCGCCGCACTCGGCGCGGCCGCACGGGCGGTGGTGAACGACCAGCGCGGCGCCCGCCGCCGGACGCTCGCGGTCATGGCGGAGCTGCTGCGTCCGGATGCCGCGCCCCGGGACGCCCGCGCGGCGGACAACCCGTGCTGAGCCGCCTGTACGGCAGTCTCGCCCGGCGCCGGCGCTGCTGGTACGAGCGGCGGCCCGAGGCGCGGCGCCGCCTCGACCGGCCGGTCGTCAGCGTCGGCGCCCTGCGCGTGGGCGGCAGCGGGAAGACGCCGATCACCGCGCGTCTGGCGGGGCTGCTCGTGTCGATGGGCGAGCGGCCCGCCGTGCTGAGCCGGGGCTACGCCCGCACGCGCCGGGTCGACGGCGTCGTGGTGGTGCGCGATGCCGACCGCGTGCGCGCGGGACTGGCGGAGGCTGGCGACGAGCCGTTCATGCTGGCGCTGGCGCTGCGCGGCGCAGCGGTCCTGGTGGCCGCGGACCGTCACCGGGCCGGGCGGCTGGCCGAGACGGCCATGGGGGCGACGGTGCACCTGCTCGACGACGGGTTCCAGCACCTCGCCCTGCACCGGGACGTCGACCTGCTGTTGCTGGCGGAGCAGGACCTGGCCGACCCGCGGACGTTGCCCGGCGGCCGCTTGCGGGAGCCGGTGGACGCGGCCCGCTGCGCCGACGCGCTGATCGTCGAGACGCCGGATGCCGGCCGCGCGCGGGCGCTCGCCGAGCGGTTGGCCGTCGGGCAGGCGTTTCGCTTCACGCGGGTGCTGCGGCCGGCCAGGCACGCGGAGACGCAGCGGGAGGTGGCGGTGCCGCCCGCGGCGCCCGTTCTGGCCGTGGCCGGCATCGCGCAGCCGCCGCGCTTCTTCCGCGCGCTGCGCGCGCAGGGATACGCCGTGGCCGCCACGCTCGCGTTTCGCGACCATCACCCGTACACGGCCCGGGACGTCGCCCGCATCGAACGTCTCGCGGCCGCGCGGCGGGTGGAGTATGTCGTCACCACCGAGAAGGATCGCGTGCGGCTGCTGCCGTACGCCCCGTTCCCCTTTCCGTTGCTGTCGATTCCGCTGGTCGTGCCGATCGAGCCCGAGGCATCGTTCCGGACGTGGCTCGGTGGACGCGTCGAGCGCGCGCGGGCCGCATGAGGCACCGGCTCGAGCACGCGGCCGTCGTGGCGCTGCGGGCCGCGGTGCGCGCGCTGCCCCGGCGGGCGAGCCTGGGCGTCGGCGCCGCCCTGGGCCGGCTCTTCCACCGCGTGCACGGGAGTCGCCGCGAGCTGGCCCTGGCCAACCTGCGCGGGGCGTTTCCGGCCCGGACCGAGCACGAGCTGCAGGCGATGCTGCGCTCGACCTTCGAGCACTTCGGCCGGCACGTGATCGAGCTGCTCAACTTCGACGCGATGAGCACGGGCCAGATGACGCGGCTGGTGGACGTCGAGGGGCGCGCGCGCGTCGAGCAGGCGCTCGCCCGCGGCCGGGGCGTGGTCTTCTACTCCGGCCACATCGGATACTGGGAGCTGCAGGCCATGGTGCACGCGGTGCTGTTCGCGCCGGTCGTCCTGGTGGCGCGCAGGCTCGACAATCCGCTGCTCGACCGCCTGCTCGGCCGCGTCCGCACGCGCGTGGGCACGCGCGTGCTGCCCCGGGAGGGGGCGGTTCGCGGGCTGCTGCGCGCGCTGCGCGCGCGGGCGTCCGTCGCCCTGATGATCGACCAGCACATGCAGGATCGCAGTGCCGTGACGGTTTCGTTCTTCGAGCGTCCGGCGGCGACCACGTCGGTCGTCGCGGCGCTGGCGTTGCGGACCGGCGCGCCGGTCGTTCCCGTGTTCGCGCTGCCGCTCCCGGGCGGGCGCTATCGCCTCGTGTACGAGGAGCCGGTCGCGCCGCCGCCGCCGGACGACCCCGACCCTCTCCGCACGTATACGCAGCGCTGCACGGACGTGCTGGAGCGGTACGTGCGCCGGCATCCGAACCTGTGGCTCTGGATGCACCGGCGCTGGCGGACCGACGGGGCCGCCGCCGCGGGCGCCGCCGGCTCCGGGGCGCCGCCCCCGCGCGAGGATGCGGGCCGGTGATCGAGCGTCTTCTCGAGCTGGTCGACGCCGCGGGCGGGCGGCAGGTGGCCGTGATCGGGGACGTGATCGCGGACGAGTTCATCCACGGCCGGCTGTCGCGCGTCTCGCGCGAGGCGCCGGTCCTCATTCTCCAGTACGACGGCACGACCGTCGTGCCGGGGGGCGCGGGGAACGCGGCCGCGAACGTGGCCGCGCTCGGCGCGCGCGCGCGCCTGGTCGGCCTGCTCGGCACGACCGATGCCGACCGGCGCGTGGCGCGCGCGCTGCCGCGCGGGGTGGACCGCGCCGGCCTCGTCCGCGCCAGGGGCTACCATGCGCCCGTCAAGACCCGCATCCTGGCCGGCGGGGCGCACTCGACCCGGCAGCAGGTCGTGCGGATCGACCGTGAGGCCGACGTGCCGGACGATCCCGGCACACGCCTCGCGTTCGAACGCGCCGCCCGTGCGGCCGCGGCGGAGTGCGATGCGGTGCTCGTGTCCGACTACGGCTCCGGCCTGGCGCGGCCGGCGCTGGTCGCGGGCATCCGCCGCGCGGCCGCGCGGCGCCGCGCGGCCGTCCCGATCGTCATCGATTCGCGCTACGACCTGCTGCGGTATCGTGGCGCGACGGCGTGCACCCCCAACGAGGCTGAGGTGGAGCAGGCCCTCGCCGTCACCATCGGCGACGATCCGGCGCAGCTCGAGCGCGCGGGCCGGACCCTGCTCGGGCGCCTGCGGGCCGAGGGGCTGGTGCTGACGCGCGGGCGGCGCGGGATGGCGGTGTTCGTGCCCGGCCGGCAGACGGCGCACATCCCGGTCTTCGGCACCGACGAGGTCGCCGACGTGACCGGCGCGGGCGATACGGTCATCGCCACGATCGCGCTGGCGCTCGCCGCGGGTGCGTCGCTGCTGGAGGCGGCGACGCTGGCCAACTATGCCGGGGGGCTGGTCGTCATGAAGCGCGGGACGGCCACGGTGTCCGCCGACGAGCTGCGCGGCGCCGTCCGCACGGGCCGGGCTTCCGCTACCTAGAACGAGATGGGTCGAGTCGTTTCGCTGCCGGAGCTGCGCGGACTGGTCGCGGCGGACCGTGCCGGGGGGCGCACCATCGCGCTGGCCAACGGGTGCTTCGACGTCGTGCACGTCGGCCACGTGCGCTACCTGACCGGCGCCGCCGCGGAGGCGGACCGGCTGGTGGTGGCCATCAACGACGATGGCTCGGTGGCCGCCCTCAAGGGGCCGGGGCGTCCCGTGCTGCCGGCCGGCGAGCGGGCCGAGCTGGTGGCGGCGTTCGCCGTCGTCGACTACGTCGTCGTCTTCGCGGAGCCCACCGTCGCGGAGCTGCTGGGGGTGCTGCGGCCCGACGTCCACTGCAAGGGGACCGACTACACCGTCGAGACGGTGCCCGAGCGGACGATCGTGCGCGGCTACGGCGGCCGGACCGCCATCGTGGGCGATCCCAAGGCGCACTCGACCCGCGATCTGATCGCGGCCATCGCGAGCCGCCCGCAGCGGCCGGGCGCTGCCTCGCGGCGGTCCTGAATGGTGCCGATGCGCATCCTGGTCGTGCGGCTGAGCTCGCTGGGCGACGTCGTGCATGCCGTGCCCGCCGTTGCCGGCCTGCGGCGCACCTTTCCGGAGGCGCGCATCGACTGGCTGGTCGACGACCGCTATGGCGAGCTCGTCGACCTCGTGGAAGCTGTCGACCGGCGCATCGGCGTGCCGCGGACCCGCGGCCTGGCGCGCCTCCCGCGCCTCGTGCGCGGGCTGCGGGAAGCCCGCTACGACGTGGCGCTCGATCTCCAGGGCCTGCTGAAGTCGGCGCTGCTGGCGCGGTCGGCGGGCGCCAGGCGGCTAATTGGCCTCGAGCCGGCGCACCTCCGGGAGCGTCCGGCCGGCTGGCTGTACTCCGAGACGCCGCGGCTGGGCGATCCGGTCCACGTCATCGAGCGCAACCTGGCCCTGGTCGCCGGTCTCGGCGTGCGGGCGCGGCCCGTCGAGTTTCCGCTTGCGGACCGGTCGTCCGCGGTGGTCCGGGAGGCGCGGGACGCGCTCGGAGCGGATCGCGCCCGGCCGTTCGCGCTCATCAACCCGAACGCGGCCTGGGCCAGCAAGCGCTGGCCGCCCGCGCGCTTCGGGGCGCTGGCGCGCGGCCTGGCGAGCACGCGCGGCCTGCGGTCCGTCGTGCTGTGGGGGCCGGGCGAGCGGGCGCTGGCGGAACGGGTGGTCGACGCCGCGGCCGGCGCCGCGGCGCCGGCGCCGGCCACGACCGTGGGGCGCCTCGTGGCGCTGGCGCGGGCCGCCGCGGTCGTCGTCTCGGGCGATACCGGTCCGCTCCATGTCGCGGCCGCGGTCGGCACCCCGACCGTCGGCATCTACGGGCCGAGCGATCCGCGGCGGAACGGACCCTGGTCGCCCGGCGACGTCGTCGTGTCGCCTCGCCAACCATGCCGCTGCCGGCTGCGGCGGGCCGGCTCGACGGGCGTGGTCGTCCGGCGCTGCGTGCAGGCGGTGCCCTGCCTCGCGTCCATTCCGGTCGGGGACGTGGCCGGCGCCGTGGCGCGCCGGCTCGCCGCGCACGATGCCTGACGCCGCCGCGCGCCACCGCCGGCTGTTCCTGATTGCCCGGGCGCGCGTGTCGGCCGGTTTCGTCGTCGGCGCGGGCGCGCTCTGGCTGGCCCAGCCGACCTGGCGCTCGCTGGGCGCCGGCGCGCTGGCGGCCGCCGTCGGCGAGGCGCTCCGGGTGTGGGCGGCGGGCCACCTGCGCAAGGGGCAGGAGATCACCCGGTCGGGACCGTACCGCTACCTGCGCCACCCCCTGTACTGCGGATCGGCCGTCGTCGGCGTCGGGTTCGCGGTCGCGGCCGCCAATCTGCCGGCGGCGGTCCTGGTCCTCGGGTATCTCGGCATCAGCCTGGCGGCCGCCGTGCGCCTGGAGGAGGCGACCCTGCGCGACGTGTTCGGCGCGGAGTTCGAGCGCTACGCGGGCGGCGCCGCGGCCGCGTCCGGGCGGCGCTTCAGCCTCGCGAGGATGGTCGCGAATCGCGAACACCAGGCGCTGGCGGGGTTCGCCGCGGCGCTCGGCATTCTCGCGCTGAAGGCGTGGCTGCGACCCGCCTGAGGCAAGCAGCCCGTGGCAAAAGCCCCGCTGCATTCGAGCGGCGATGCATCCCGTCTGACGGCGTTGCTCCTCGGTCGAATATGGCCAATATGCTCCCTCGTCGCGCCTTGTCAGCCGTACGCCTCGCCGCTCTCGGGGCTACGCGGGGTTTCGCCACGGACTGCGAGGACGAGAGATTGAAAAATTCTGGAGTTGTGTGAGTCAAATTCTCCAAAAAGGGTTGAGATCCGGATGAGTCCTCGGTTTTGATGGATCGTATTGAGTGAAGCAACACCGAGCCGCACCGATGGGTTTTATACGCCACGCGGGGCAGGGAACACGAATCACCGGGGCCTCCCTGATAGAATGGGCGGGCCGGAGAGAGGTTGGTCCTGTAAGGCGAGCGGGTTTGCCGGGGCATCGCACGTGGTATTGAGAGGAATATCTCCATGAGTCAGAAAACATCGAAATCCCGAACCATCTCGCGCCGGGGGGTATTTCAGGCCGGCACGTTCGTCACCGCGGCGAGCTTCATGAGTTCGACCGCCGCTGCGGCGGTCCGGCTGCCCACGCGCGGCAGAGGCCCGAACGTCTACGAGCGCATCGGCGTCACGCCGTTCATCAACTTGACATCGACGCGCACGATGAACGGCGGTTCGGCGGCGCTGCCCGGGGTCGCGGAGGCGGTGTATGAGGCCTCGTTCTACCACGTCAACATGCAGGAGCTTCTGGAAAAGGCCGGGCCGTACATCGCGGACCTGCTCGAAGCGCCCGCGGCGATGGTGAGCACCGGAGCGGCCGGCGCCCTGACCTGCGCCACGTTGGCCTGCATGGCCGGGGGAGACATCGAGACGCTGCAGCAACTGCCCGACACCGAGGGCATCAAGGACGAGGTCGTCGCCGTCGGCTGGTCGCGGTCCATCTACGACCATGCGATCCGGATGACGGGCGCGAAGATGGTCGATGTGTTCAAGCCGGAAGATCTGGAGCGCGCGTTCGGACCGCAGACGTTCATGGCCTTCGCGGGTCAGCGGATCCAGTCTCCGGACAGCCGTATCCCGCTCG
This sequence comes from uncultured Vicinamibacteraceae bacterium, assembly GCA_964569405.1. Taxonomy (GTDB): domain Bacteria; phylum Acidobacteriota; class Vicinamibacteria; order Vicinamibacterales; family UBA8438; genus JAAXGX01. Next base: position 10,481 of record CAZMWA010000059.1, read on the forward strand.
AGACGTTCGTGAAGGCGGCGCACGACCATGGCGTGCCGGTCCTGGTGGACGTCGCGGCCGAGCTGCCGTTGATCCCCGACCCGTTTCTTTCTCGCGGCGTCGACCTCGTGGTCTACAGCGGCGGCAAGAGCGTCAAGGGGCCTCAGTCCAGCGGGCTGCTGCTGAGCAACCGCAAGGACCTTGCCCGCGCCGCCTATGTCGGCAGCGCGCCGCACCACACTTACGCGCGACCTCTCAAGGTCAGCAAAGAAGAAGTGATGGGGTTGATCGCGGCGGTGGAGGCGCTCGTTACGACACGCAACATTGCCGATGAGCACGGCAAGTACAAGCAGTGGTTCCGGCACATCATCGAGCGCATCACTCAGGTCCCCGGCGTGGAAGCGCGCATTATCGAGTCGCCCCGGCCCGGCTATTACCCGACGATGCATGTCGAGTGGGACACCAAGAGAATCGGACTCGTGGCGCGTGAAGTCGGCGAGCAAATGCTCTATGGCGAGCCGCGCATCATGACGCACGCTTTCCCGAAGGAACTCGATCCGACCAGCGCCGAAACGAACCACTTCATCATCCGTCCCATGGCGATGTACCAGGAGGACTACAAGGTTGTTGCCGAACGGCTGCATGAAGTCTTTCGGAACGCACCCGCCCCGAAACCGAAGAAAATGCCGGCGCCCCCGTCCGGCAATCTCGACGGACACTGGGAAGTCGACATCGATTACGTGGCCAACAAAGCCCGCCATACGATGTATCTCCAGAACAAGGGGAACGAGATCCTCGGACTGCATCGCGGCCGCATCGCGCAAGGGAAGGTCAAGGGCGAGATCGACGGCGATCAAGTGTACTTCGAGAGCCGCGGCAAGTACGAAGCCGCCCGCATGCGGTACTTCTTCAAGGGCACGTTGCGCGGCAACGAGATGGGCGGCGAGCTTGGCCTCGGCGAGTACGGCAAGGGCCGCTGGAAGGCGCGGCGCGTGGGTTGAAGCTGCCTGCGCCGCGAGCGGCTAATGGAAGCGGCCGGGTGACCAGCGCGTGTCTCCCGCAGAAAAAGCGCCTTTGAGCAGGCGCACCTCCGGCTCTTCTCGTCCGAGGATGATGCTCACGATGTCGAACCGCATGCAGTTGTGGTCGACGCCGGCGCGGCG
>CAZMWA010000060.1:0-8867 GCA_964569405.1 uncultured Vicinamibacteraceae bacterium
AGATCGCGCTGCTGGTCGACACCAGCGAGGCGGCGCTCGGCGCCGTCGCGAACTTCCGCAACGGCGTGAACGCCTTCGTCGACGCGCTCCACCGCGAGAGCGAGATCGCCATCATCAGCTTCGGCGGGCGGCCGCGGATCCTCGTGCCGTCGACGCGCGATCCGGCCCGCCTCCGGGAGGGCGTCGCGGGCATCTTCGCCTACTCGCGGACCGCGGCCTACCTGCTGGACGCCATGTCGGAGACGACCCGGGGCTTCGTCAGGCGCGGCGCGGCCCGTCCCGTCATGGTCGTGCTCGCCACCGAGGGGCTCGACCACAGCCATGTCGATTCGACGACGGTGATTCGCGACATCGAGGCTGCCGGGGTGACCGTGCAGGCGGCCGTGCTCACCGCGCGCGGCTCGCGCGCCTCGTCCCGCCTCTCGTTCGGGCCGATACGGTCCGGGCGGCCCGGCGCCGGGCCGCCCGGGTTCGGCCGGGCCGGCTTCGACCCGGCCGGGTTCGGCGCCCCGCCGGACGGCGGCTTCGCCCGCTGGCGAATCGACCGCGACCTGGCGCTCAACCGCGCCCCGCGCGCCGGCGGCGGCCGCCGCCGCGACATGCTGGCGAGCATGGCGGCGGAAGCGACGCTGGAGGCGGTCGCCGCCGAGCTGTTGAATCAGTACCTGGTCGTCTACTCGCGGCCTGCCACGCTCATCCCGCCGCGCGACGTCGAGGTGCGCGTCGCCCGCGACGGCGTGGACGTCCGGGAGGCCCCGGTGCCGGAGGCCCACTAGCCCATGCGACCCTACGCAGGCGGCCTCGTCGCGTTGCTGCTCGTGGCGACAGCCGGCGTGGCCCTCCCGAGCGGCGGGCGGCCGCAACAGGACGACCCCACGCTGCTGCCGTCGTTCCGCGCCGGCGTGGACGTGGTCTCGCTCAACGTCACGGTGACGGACGCCGACAACCGGTTCGTCACCGACCTCGACCGGGACGACTTCGCGGTCTACGAGGACGGCGTGCAACAGGAGATCACCTTCTTCAACCGTTCGCAACTGCCGATCGCCCTGTCGCTTCTGATGGATACCAGCGCGAGCATGGACGAGCGGATGCGGACCGCGCAGGAAGCCGCGATCGGCTTCGCGCAACGGCTGAAGCCGGACGATCTGGCGGAGATCATCGACTTCGACAGCCGGGTCGAGATCCTGCAGGCATTCACCAACGACCTCGATCACCTCGGGCGCGCGATCCGGCGGACGTCCGCCGGCGGCTCGACCTCGCTGTACAACGCCCTCTACATCTCGCTCAAGGGCCTGAGCAAGGCGCCGTTGCGGATGGCCGAGGTGCGGCGCCAGGCAATCGTCGTGCTCTCGGACGGCGAGGACACCTCCAGCCTGCTCACGTTCGAGGAGGTGCTCGAGCTGGCCAAGCGCTCGGAGACGGCCATCTACACCATCGGGCTGCAGGACGACGACGATCGGCGCTCGGGCTTCCGGGAGGCCGACTTCGTGCTGCGGCAACTGGCCTACGAAACCGGCGGACGATCGTTCTTCCCCGACGACGTGCACGACCTGCCGGCGATCTACGAGCAGATCTCGGACGAGCTGTCGAGCCAGTACAGCCTCGGATACGTCTCCGCGAATCCGTTGCGCAACGGCCAGTGGCGCCGGACCGTGGTGCGCGTGGACCGGGAACGGACCACGGCCCGCACCAAGCAGGGCTACTACGCACCGACCAGCTAGGATCCCCACGTGACCTCGGTGCCCCTGGCGCTGTACGTGGCCGCCTCCGCCGCCTACGGGACCTACTTCGCGCGGCGCAGCGATACGGCGGGACGCTTCGCCACGCTGGTGCTCGTCTGCGGCGCGCTGGCGCACACCTTCGTCATCGGCATGCAGACGATGCAGGTCGGACATCTCCCGGTCGTCGGCACGACCGGGGCCATCTCGGCGTTCGTCTGCCTGCTGGCGCTGGCCTACCTGTACACGGAGACCATGACCAACGAGCGGGCGATGGGCGTGTTCATCGTGCCGCCGATGGCGCTGCTGCTGGCGATTCCGGCGCTGACGAACACCGTGGCGGCCCGGCCGCCTGTGCTCGACAGCCCGTGGTTCGCCGTCCACGTGCTGTCGCTGCTCTTCGCCTACGCCAGCTTCGCCCTCGCCTGCGTGATCGGCATCACCTACGTGCTCCTGTTCAAGGAGCTGAAGGCCAAGCACCTGGGCTTCTTCTACTCGCGCCTGCCCTCGCTGCGCGTGCTCGACGTCATGAACGGGCGGGCGATCACGGTCGGGTGGCTGTTCCTGACGGTCGGCCTGGCGGTCGGCGCGATCTGGCTGCTGCAGGTGCAGGCGGGCGCCGTGGACCCGCGCGTGCAGGCGATGTCGCTGTTCGACCCGAAGATCTCCATCGTGATCCTGATGTGGGTGGTCTACTCGTTCGCGCTGTACGCCCGGCGCTCCATCGGCTGGAGCGGGCGGCGGACCGCCGTGCTGTCGGCGGTGGGCTTCACGGTCATGCTGCTCAATTTCGTGCCGATAGGCTACTTCGTGACGCGGAGCCACAACTTCTACTGACGGCGCGCCGGCAACGTCCTTCGAACCGCAATCCGCCCCAGGCCATGAACCTGTTCCTGCTCGGCGCAAGCCACCACAGCACGCCGATCGATCTGCGCGAGCGGATCGACTTCACGCGGCGCGGTGTCGCCCATGCGCTGGCCGAGCTGGCCCAGCTTCCCGGCTTGAGCGAGGTCGTCGTCCTGTCGACGTGCAACCGGTCGGAGATCTACGTCATCTGCGACGATCCGCTGAACGCGCGTCCGGCCCTCGCCGCCTTCATGAGCGGGTTCCACGACGTTCCGGAGTCGGAGATCGCGCCCCACCTTTACGCCCGCACGGACACCGACGTCGCCCGCCATCTGTTCCGCGTGGCGGCCGGCCTCGACTCGCTCGTCGTGGGCGAGCCGCAGATACTCGGCCAGGTCAAGGACGCGTTCACGATCGCCTCGGAGCAGCAGCACACCGGCGTCTTCTTCAACCGGCTGTTCCACTGGTCCTTCGGCGCCGGCAAGCGCGTGCGCTCCGAGACCGGGCTCGGCGAGGGCGCGGTATCGGTCAGCTACGCGTCGATATCGCTCGCGCGCAAGATCTTCGGCAAGCTCGGCAACCTGCGGGCGCTGCTCGTGGGGGCCGGCGAGATGGCCGAGCTGACGGCGACCCATCTCCGTTCGCAGCAGGTGCACCGTATCGGCGTGGCGAATCGCACCGCATCCCATGCCGCCGCGCTGGCGGCACGGGTGGAGGGCGAGGCCATCCCGTGGGGCCAGATCAGGCGCGAGCTGACGGCCTACGACATCGTGGTGACGGCGACCGGCTCGGTGCAGCCGATCATCACCCGCGCCGACGTCGAGAGCGCCATGCGGCCGCGGCGCGACCGCCCGCTGTTCGTCATCGACCTGGGCGTGCCGCGCGACGTCGATCCGGCGGCGGGCCAGATCGAGCAGGTGTTCCTGTACAACATCGACGACCTGCGCACGATCGTGCAGGAGAACCTGGCGCGGCGCCAGTCCCAAGTCGATCTCGCCGAGCTGATGGTCGACGCCGAGGTGGACAAGTTCATGGCCTGGCTGCGCTCGCGCGCAGCCACCCCGACGGTCGTCGCCCTCCGCGAGCGGTTCGAGACGGTGCGCCGGTCGGAGCTGGCGCGTCTCGAGCCGAAGCTCGCCGGCCTGTCGCCCGCGGCGCGGGCGCGCGTCGACGAGGTCACCCGGCTGCTGATCGAGAAGCTGCTGTCCGCGCCGACCCAGCGTCTGAAGGCGCTGACCGACGAGGAGACCGTCGGCGCCTATACCGAGGCGTTGAACCATCTGTTCAAGCTCGCGGGCGACGAGGGCGGCACCGACGCGGCCGCGCGCAGCCGCGTCCCCGACCGCATGCTGGCGTCGACGCGGGGCCGCGGGCGTTGAAGTCGCTGCGCATCGGGACGCGCGGCAGCCCGCTGGCGCTGTGGCAGGCGCGGGCCGTCGGACGCGCCATCGAGCAGGCCGGCGGGCCGCCGTGCGAGCCGGTCGTCATCAGGACCACCGGCGACCGCATGGCCACGCACAGCCTCGCGGCCATCGGCGGCAAGCGGCTGTTCGTCAGGGAGATCGAGGACGCCCTGCTGAGCGGGGCGGCGGACCTGGCCGTGCACAGCGCCAAGGACCTGCCGGCCGAGCTGCCGCCCGGACTGGTGATCGCGGCGACCCTGCCGCGCGAAGACCCGCGGGACGCCCTCGTGGCGGCGGCGCAGCATGCAGCGTCCCCCGCCGTGGGGGCCGCCGCCCTGATGGCGGCGCGCGGACCCGCGCCGCGCGTGGGCACGGGGAGCGTGCGCCGCATCGCGCAGTTGTCGCGTGCGTTCCCGGCCGCCTCGTTCGAACCGATTCGCGGCAATGTCGACACCCGCCTGCGCAAGCTCGACGCGGGCGACTACGACGTGCTGGTGCTGGCTGCCGCCGGACTGGTCCGACTCGGTCTGGCGGAGCGCATCGCCGCCCGGCTCGACGCGGCCGAGTGCGTGCCGGCGCCGGGACAGGGCATCGTCGCCGTGGAGGCGCGCGAGGAGGATGGCGAGACCGCCGCCCTGCTGGCGGCGGTCGGAGACCGCGGCACCCAGGCGGCCCTGACGGCCGAGCGCGCGCTGGTCCGCGCGCTGGAGGGAGACTGCGGCGTGCCCCTCGGGGCCCTCGCCACCGCCGATGCCGGCAGCCTGACGCTCGAGGCGGTCGTCGCCTCCCTCGACGGCACGGAGCTGCTGCGGCGGCGCGAGCGGGGACCGGCCGGGGCGGCGGCGGCGCTGGGAGCACGGGTCGCCGGGCAGTTGCTGGCGGACGGCGCGGGCGCGATCCTGGACCGACATCGCCGATGAAGACCGGGTGCGTCTATCTGATCGGAGCCGGGCCGGGCGATCCGACGCTCATCAGCGTACGCGGCCAGCGCTGCCTGAGCGCGGCCGACGTCGTCGTGCACGACCATCGCGTGCACCCCCGGCTGCTGCGGGCGGTCCGCCCGGACGCGGAGCGCATCGACGTGGGAACGGCGGCGCCGCAGCCGCTCGCGCACGACGCGATCGGCTACCTGCTCATGGAGCAGGCGCGCGAGGGGAAGACCGTGGTCCGGTTGAAGTGGGGCGATCCGTTCCTCTTCGACAGCGGCGGCCAGGAGGCGGCGTTCCTGCAGGGCCAAGGGGTGCCGTTCGAGGTCGTGCCGGGCATTCCGCACGCCGTGGGCGGCTCCTGCTGCGCGGGGATCCCGCTCACCTACCCCGGCGCGGGCGACGTGCTGGTGTTCATACGCGGGCACGAAGGCCAGACCGAGAGCACGCCCGACGTGGACTGGGCGCACGTCGCGCCCCTGCGCGGAACGGTCGTCAGCCACGCCGGCGGCATGCAGCTCGAGACCATCATCGACAAGCTCCTGGCGCACGGGCGTCCGGCGTCGGAACCGGCGGCTCTCATCATCCACGGCACCGCGCCGCGCCAGCGGACCATCCGTGGCTCGCTGGGCGAGCTGCAGCACGTCGTCCGCGACGCGCAGCGCCGCGGCTCGGGCGTGCTCGTGGTCGGCTCCGTCGTGAAGCTTCGAGAGCGCCTGCAGTGGTTCGAGAACCGCCCCCTGTTCGGCCGGCGGGTGCTGGTCACCCGCGCCCGCGAGCAGGCGGCGGAGCTCGTGGATCGCCTGGCGGAGCTCGGCGCGGAGCCGATCGAGGCCCCCACCATCCGCATCGTGCCGCCCGACGACCACGGTCCGCTCGATGCGGCCTGCGCCGCGGTCGACTCGTTCGACTGGATCGTGCTGACGTCGGTGAACGGTGTCGACTCGTTCATGCGCCGCCTGCTCGCGGGGCCGCGCGACGTCCGCAGCCTGAGCGGCGTCCGCCTCTGCGCCATCGGGCCGGCAACCGCCGCGCGGCTCCAGCGTTACGGCCTCAAGGTCGATCTGATGCCGGACGAGCATCGCGCGGAGGCCGTGTTCGACGTCCTGCGCCAGGCCGACGACCTGGCCGGCAGGCGCGTGCTGCTCCCGCGCGCGGATCTGGCCCGCGAGGCGCTCGCGCGCGCGCTGCGCGAGGCGGGGGCGGACGTCACCGAGGCCACCGCGTACAGAACCATCCTGGCCGACAGCGATCCGGGCGGCGAGCCGGACCCGTACAAGCTGCTGCTCGATCAGCAGCTCGACGTCGTGACGTTCACGAGCGCGTCCACCGTGCGGAACTTCGTCAGCATCCTCGGCCCGGGACCGGCCGCCGACCTGCTCGGCACCACCGCCGTCGCCTCGATCGGCCCGGTCACGGCCGCGGCGGCGACGGAGCTCGGCATCGAGACGCGGATCATGCCGCCGACCTATACCATTCCGGCGCTGGTGGACGCCATCGCCGAGCACTTCGCGGGGACCCGATCATGACTGTGCCCACAGACACGCTCCAGCGGCCGCGCGCGCACGAGTCCGCCGGCGGCCCCACCCTGACCCGGCGGCTGCGGCGGCTGCGGCGCTCGCCGGCCATGCGCAACCTGATCCGCGAGACGCGGCTGACGAGGGACATGCTGGTCTATCCCCTCTTCGTCTGCCCGGGACATCAGGTCCGCCGCGAGGTCCCGTCGATGCCCGGCGTGGCGCAGCTCTCGGTCGACGAGGCGGTCCGGGAGGCGGAAGCGGCCGCCGGCGAGGGGCTCAACGCCGTCCTGCTGTTCGGACTCCCGGAAGCGAAGGACGAGCGCGGGTCGGCCGCCAGCGACCCGGCCGCGCCCGTGCAGAGCGCGGTGCGGGCCATCAAGCGCGGCGTCCCGGACCTGCTCGTCGTGACCGACGTCTGCCTGTGCGAGTACACCTCCCACGGCCACTGCGGCCTCGTTGAAGGCGACGAGATCGTGAACGACGCCACCGTCGGGCTGCTGGCGCAGGCGGCGGTCTCGCACGCCGAGGCCGGCGCGGACGTCGTCGCCCCGTCCGACATGATGGACGGCCGCGTAGCGGCCATCCGCGAGACGCTCGACGCCGGGGGCTTCGAGGACATCGCCATCATGTCCTACGCCGCCAAGTACTGCTCGGCCTACTACGGGCCGTTCCGGGACGCGGCCGATTCCGCGCCGGCGTTCGGCGACCGGCGCACGCACCAGATGGACCCGGCCAACGTCGACGAGGCCGTCCGGGAGACGGAGCTCGACATCGAGGAAGGCGCCGACATCGTCATGGTCAAGCCGGCGCTGCACTATCTCGACGTGATCGCCCGCGTCAAGCACGAGCTGGGCTACCCCACCGCCGCGTACCACGTCAGCGGCGAGTACGCGATGCTCAAGGCCGCCGCCCGCAACGGCTGGATCGACGAGGAGCGCGCGATGCTGGAGTGCCTGACAGCCATCCACCGCGCCGGCGCCGACATCGTCATCACCTACTACGCCCGCGAGGCCGCGCGGCTGCTCCGCGGCTGACAGTCCGCGGGAGACGGCAGCCGATCGAACGACTTCATCCCGAGATCGCGTTGTTCAAGAAGCGCCTGATGCGCTCGCGGTTCGCGGCAAGACTGGAGAACTGCTTCTCGCACACGTCGGTGAAACGCGCGAGAACCTTGCGATTGATCGATTCCTGATCCTCGAAAATGGCCAGGGATTGGAACGAGAGTCCCCACTTCTCGAACTGCAACAGCGCGATGGTCGCGTCTCGCGTCCGGCCTTCGCTGCCGAGCGCGTGCACGAACAGCGGCCGCGGCATGCCGTTCACCCGACAGTCCACCACGTACATGCCGTGCGGATCCCGCTTGGGATCGCTCCAGGCGAACGTCACTCGCTCTTCCGGCAGCGTCTCGACCAGGAGGGCCCGGAAGTCCTCCATGAAGGTCGACCTGACCTGTTCCCGCGACAGGTACGACACGTCGCAGATCCTGAGCAGCGCCTGAACGAACGAATACAGCGCGTCCCCGTAGCGCGAATCCGGCACGTCGAGCACCAGTTCTCCGTCGCGATCCTCGACCTGAAACAGGGACAAGGCGTTCGAGATGATCTTCTGGCGTGTCCCCGTGTGCAGGTCCCTCTCGTCGAGGTCGTACGTGAGGTGCATGTACGTATGCGCTTCGTCCGAAAGCACCCACCGGGGACCCTCCCTCTTGAGGACGATCGCCAAGTGGTCGCCATCATCGAACAGAAAGGGCGTCATGACGCGGAAACGGTCCACGCCTTCGGCCGCGATCCGGATCTGTGCCGATACCTTGTCGCGAAAATCCCGTTCGATGGATTCGACAGTCATCTCGGACCTCCCCCGACTCTGTCGAAGAGATCGCCCTGCTCCTTCGGCGGAACGCTGAAATTCGCGTCCACGAACAGGCAGTCGATCGCGCCGCGAAAGTCGCCGTAACGATCGGTCGGGCGGGCGTACGCGTCCTCTCGCGCCCCGAGCGCTTGGTAGCGATCGGTAGCCAAGTGGATGTGAAAGTCGTAGAACCTCTCGTTCTCGATAGCGTTGGTGTGCTGGTGGCTCCTGCCGTTGTAGCGGCGCAGCCGGAACACCTGTGTGGATTGCGGCACCAGAACGGCCAGGATGACGGAAAAATCGAGGCCGTTGATCCGACTCTGCCGGAACATCACCCGGAATCTGCTCCCGGCCTCGCCGGTGAGGTCCAGGTGCTGCTCGTCGTGACCCCGTTTCGCTTCCATGCGCGTGCGGTCGCGCCAGTTCGCGGGCAGCGGCTTGCGCTCCTGGACCAGGGCGTCTATCCCGAAGTTTCGACGCCGATCGCTTGTAAGTCACTCTTGTTGTTGTAGTTGCCTGGATTCTTGGGGTGTCGTTAGTGGCTACATTCGCGGGCTCACCCCCAGGAGTTCGAAGCAGCGCTGCTGGAGCGGCGTGGGCTGCGTC
>CAZMWA010000061.1:0-20245 GCA_964569405.1 uncultured Vicinamibacteraceae bacterium
GCCGTCGCCCCTGCTTCGGCCGCCTCCGCGACCTCGCCCTCCCCGCCCGGCGCCGGCGACTCGACGGTCACGCTCCGAATGCCCGGCAGCGTCAACAACCCCAGCGCCAGAGCGGCCCCCGCAGCAAGCATCCACCGTATCGACATGTTGGCTCCCTCGTTGTGCCCGCAGTGTTCCCCCGCCCGCGCCGCCGGCTCGACCGGCCGCGGGCCGGCGCGCGCGACGCCGCCCGCGGCGCCCGACAGCCTCATTGTAATCCGCCTCGGCGCGGTCTGCGGCAGGCCGCTGCGGCCGGGGCGATTCGTTGCCGGCCCGACCACGCTACAGTTAAGATGAAACGAGGTGTCAGCCCTGCCTGGCCTGCCAGGAGGTACTTCCATGTCACGCAGCAATCTCCGGTCCGCAAGCGGGCTTCTGGTCTCTGCCGCGCTCGTGCTCGCGCTGCTCTGCGGGGCCGGCGCCCCGGCGGCCGCCCAGACGGACTTCATCCCGTACTGGGGCAAGAACCGCGTCAAGTACGACAAGTTCGACTGGCACATCTACACGACCGATCACTTCGAGATCTACTACTACCCCGAGCTCGAGGAGCACCTCGAGCGGATTGCGGGGTACGCCGAGAGCGCCTACCAGGAGATCAGCGCCCGGCTGCGCCACGATCTCGCCTTCGTCGTGCCGCTGATCTGCTTCAAGACCCACAGCGAGTTCGAGCAGCAGAACATCATCCCGGGCGCCAGCCCCGAGGGCGTCGGCGCGTTCGCCGAGCCGCAGCGCAACCGCATCGTGCTGCCGATCGACGAGGGCCCGGACGGTCTATACCGCCTGATCACCCACGAGCTCACGCATGTCTTCGAGTTCGACATCATTCCGCGCGGCCTCATACAGCGCGGCGTGCCGCTGTGGGTCGACGAGGGCCTGGCGGACCATCTGGCGGGCGTGTGGCGGCCGCTCGACATCATGCAGGTGCGGGACGTGGCCGTGTCCGACACGGTGCCGTCGATGACCCAGTTCCAGCGATACGGCGGCTTCGCGAGCGGGCGGGTCGTCTACAACCTCGGCCACGCGGCCTTCGAGTTCATCGAGGAGCGCTGGGGCGACGACGGCATCCGGCGCTTCATGTTCGCGCTGCGGCGCACCGCGGTCGGCGGCGGCGGCGATCCCTACGAGGAGACGTTCGACCTGGAGCCCGAGGAGTTCGACGACGAGTTCAAGAAGTATCTGGACGAACGCTTCGAGGCGTTCCGCGACAAGGAGCGGCCCACGGACTACGGCCGCAACCTCGCGCCCGACCCGCTGCGCTCCCGATACCCCATTCTGATCTCGATCGAGGCTTCGCCGTCCGGCGAGGTCATCGCGGCGGCGGCCCTCAACCGCAAGGATCGCGAGCTCGACATCGTGCTCATCTCGGCCCACACGGGCGAGATCATCCGGAATCTGACCGAAGGGTTCGATCAGGATTTCGGGTTCCAGTACATCACGACGCTGGGGCTGCGCTTCAACACCGTGCCGTGGATGTCCTGGTCCCCGGACGGCGACCGCCTGGCCTACTTCGTGCGCAGGAACAAGTACAGGTCGCTGGTCGTCCAGAACGTCGTGACGCGGGAGATCGAGCAGCTCATCGATCTCGACATGGTGGACGCGCCGGAGTCTCCCGACTTCGCGCCCGACGGCCGCAGCGTGGTCTTCTCGGCGCTGACCCGGGCCGTCGGCGACATCTACCGCATCGACCTCGAGACCCACGAGGTCACGAACCTGACCACCGACAACCTGGCGGACTACGCGCCGGTGTACGCGCCGGACGGCAACAGCGTCCTGCACCTGAAGCGCGTCGGCAGCAACAACAAGCTGTTCAGGCTCGACCTCGCGACCGGCGAGCAGACCCAGGTGACGTTCGGCACCCACGACGAGGGCGGCGCGCAGTTCATCGACGAGCGCACCGTCGTGTTCTCCTCCACGGCGGTCGATCCCAGCCAGCCGATCGATTCGGACGTGGCGCGCGACGGCGAGATCTTCAACGTGTGGACGCTGGACCTCGAGAACGGGGAGCTGCGCCAGTACACCGACACCGCGACCGGCAACGTCAACCCCATCGTGGTGGCCCCGGGGGAGGACGATCCGGCCGACCGGATCGCCTTCATCACCTACTACAAGAGCGAGTACGGCCTCCACACGGTGGTCCGCGACGACGCGCTCTACACGGCCTCGACGACGGACTTCGGCGGGCCGGGGCCCGTCATCGACTTCCAGGCGCCGCTCACGCACACCCTCATCGGGGCCAATGCGCGGCAGAAGGGCGCGTTCGAGAACATCTACCTGGAGGGACGGCCGCCGCTGAACCTCGGGATGACGAGCAACGGGGACTTCCTGGGCGGCACCCAGGTCACGTTCACGGACGTGCTGGGGGACCAGCAGTTCAGCGTGCTGGCCTACTCGATCTCGGTGTACCGCACGCTCGGGTTCTCGTACGCGAACCTGGCCGGCCGCATGCAGTTCGCGCTGCAGGGCTACTCGCAGGAACAGTTCTTCTACGGCTACCAGCCGGGGCTCGCGTTCAATCCGGGGCTCGTCGGCCTGCTGAGCCGTGACGACGCCATCGCGGTCCGCACCGTGCGCGGCGGGTCGGCGTTCGCGATCTACCCGTTCGACCGCTTCCGGCGGCTGGAGTTCACCGGCGGATTGTTCAGCTACAAGGAACGGTACGACAACCCGTCGCTGCAGGTGGCGTCCGAGCAGTTCCAGCGGCAGAACTTCGGCACCGTGCTCTTTCGCGACGGCGCCTTCATGCCGCTGGGCATCAACTACGTGCAGGAGACGAGCGTCTTCCGCGAGTTCGGACCGATTGCCGGCAACACGGTCCGCCTCGCGTACGAGTATGCGCCGTCGTTCGGCAGGCTGCTGTCGCGGCAGACCGTGGACCTCGACGCGCGCTACTACCTGCGCATCGCCGAAACGGGCGTGCTGGCGCTCCGGGGTCGGGGCTTCAAGAGCTGGGGCGAGTTCCCCGACTTCTTCTACTTCGGCGGCAACTCCGACATGCGGGGATACGACTATCTCGAGTTCCTGGGGCACCAGACGTTCTTCGGCAACATGGAGCTCCGCTTCCCGCTCATCGAGGCGATGGCAACGCCGATCGGGGTGCTCGGCGGCATTCGCGGCGCGTTCTTCTTCAACTTCGGGATGGCCGGCTTCAACGACCAGCCGCTCAACGGGTGGTCGAGCCGTCCGAGCGTCGTGCGGCCGGTGGTCGGCTACGTCCAGAACCCCGACACGGGCTCGTGGGACGAGGTGTTCGGCACGCCCCGGGCCATCGATGGATTCCGCCTCGTGAACGCCCGCGCGTCGTACGGTTTCAGCCTGACGACGCTGGCCATCGGCATCCCGATCCACCTCGACTGGTCGTGGCGGACGCTGTTCAACAAGGAGTGGGAGGATGCCGTCTTCGCCTCCATCGGCGGCAGCGAGGACTTCAGGCGCGTGCGCCTGTCGCTCTGGATCGGCTTCGATTTCTGACGCCGAGGCCGCTGCGGCTCACAGGCGCGTGAGCCGCAGCAACGCACGCTCCATGTCGAGCGCGACGCGGTAGTTGCGCAGGAACGTGTGGCCCACGATGCCGCCGATGTGGAAGCCGAGCAGCGCGCTCGGCCGGTGCAGGTTCAGCACGATGACCGCCAGGTTGTCGTACCGGATCTGGTCGCTGAACGCCAACCGGACGCCGGGCAGCAGGAACGCCTCCTTGTCCCAGCCGGACGTGCCGAAGACCTGCAGCGGGATGTGACGCGGCGGGGCCAGGCCGATGCTCCCGACGGTGCCGATGCTGAGCGAGACCACCTCTCCGCCCGTATCGACCACGAAGCTCCGCGGAAACTCCTCGTTGAGCACGCCCCGCACCAGGGCCAGACGGTGGATGCGCATCGGCAGCTCGATGTCGGCAGGACCGTCGGGGAGCCGCCGGCCGAGCATCATCTGCCGGGTCTCGTAGTCGAGCGCCGCGGACAACCCGAGCGCCACCGGCGAGATGCTGTCGCGAACGCGGCGCACCGGGAGATCGGTGAGCGGCGGGTTCTTGATGATGGCCGGCAGGTTGCGGACTTCCAGCGAGCCGATCTCGAGCGTGTCGACACGGCCGATCTCGAGTCCCCGCACGCCGACCTCGCCGACGCCGGCGCTGATCGTCGTGGTGACGGCCGGCACGTCCATCCGCTCGGCAGTCTGCTGCGACAGAACCATCTGCTCGGCCCCGGTGTCGACCACGAGATCAATCACGTCGCCGCCGTTGACCCGGCCGCGCACGACGACCTTGTCCTGCTCCAGGCGGAACGGAATGGTGTGCAGCCGGTCGGGATCCCGCGCGATCTCGAAGGGTACGCGGTCCCCGAACGACCGCAGCAGCAGCACCTCGGACCGGGCCCACTCGGTGCGCCGGTTCCGCCTCACGGTGGGCAGCCGCGCAACGTACTCCTCCAGCGCGTCGCCCGCCTCGGGGTAGCGGTGGAGCCGGCGGTAGATGGACCCCAGCGTGTGGTAGAACTCGCCGCGCGCCGTGTCTGCCGCCGTCGCGGCGCGGGCCTCGACGAGCGCCTCCTCGAGCCGGTTCCGGGCCGCCAGGCTGCGGGCCAGGCCGTGCCGCGCCGGGCCGCTCGCCGGGTGCTCGGCCAGGACGTCGCGATACAGCTCCTCGGCCTCGTCGAACAGCCCGTACGCCCAGAAGGCGTCGGCCTGCAGCGAGCGGATCTCGGGATCGGGCGAGCCCAGCCCGCCCAGGAACAGCGCCTCCCGATGCGCGCGGTTGAACTCGGCCACCGTGAGGAGCGAGCGCAGCAACCCGCCCGAGGCGCGCAACGTCTGGGCCGGCGTGGCGCCGACCTTGGCCCGCTCGTACGCGGCGATCGCCTCCCAGTAGCGCTCGTCGCCGAGGAGCAGGTCCGCGAGCTCGAGTTGCAGCTCGCTGCGCGCGGAGTCGGGCGTGGAGCTCGCCCCGGCTGCAGCCGACAGCGCGCCCGCGAGCGCGAGCGCGCACAGACATCCGCGAGCACCGATCCGCCGGCGGCTTCCCGTAAGCGACATATGCGCCACCCCCTGCGGCGACGGCAGGCAGAACCGCTCCCGCCGCGAGCTCCGGCGGCAGGCGGTTACCGGTTGTACTGCTGAATCGGCAGCCCGTCGTACATCTCGTCGACGCGCAGAATCTGCGAGTTGCGGCTGTAGGTGCCCAGCTCGTAGTCCTCGCTCATGATGAGCGCCTTGACAGGCTTGGTCGGGCAGACCTCCGAGCACAGCCCGCAGAAGCTGCACCGGGAAAGGTTGAAGTCGAAGTAGTCGAGAACCTTGATCTTGTGTCCGGGCTCCCGGTGGCCGCCCAGATCAATCAACTCGTCGGGGCAGGCCTTGGCGCACTGATCGCACACGATGCACGTCTGCGCGCCCGTCTCGGGCTCGACCTGCAAGCGGAGCACGCCCCGGAAACGCGGCGCGACCGGCCGCCGCTCGGCCGGGTACTGGAAGGTGAAGGCCGGCCGCGGGGTGTACTTGAGGGTGACGAAGAGCCCCTTCAGCAGATCGATCAGGAAGATGCGCCGGAACAACGTGGTGAGTGACTGCACGCCCTACCCCCGATCCGCAACCATGACCGGCTCCGTCTGCCCCGCCATGATGACGCGTTCCCGCCGCAGCACCGTGCCTTCCTTGCGGATCTTGTCCTGCAGTCGCATGAGCCCGTACAGCAGAGCCTCCGGGCGGGGCGGACAACCCGAGACGTACACGTCCACGGGCACGATCTTGTCCACGCCCTGCAGCACGCTGTAGGTCGGAAACGGCCCGCCCGCGTTCGAGCAACTGCCCATCGAGATGACCCACTTGGGCTCGGGCATCTGATCGTAGAGCCGCCGCAGCACGGGCGCCATCTTCTTGGTGACGGTCCCGGCGACGATCATCAGATCGGCCTGCCGGGGAGACGCGCGGAACACCTCGGCGCCGAAGCGGGCGATGTCGTAGCGCGAGGTGGAGCTCGCAATCATCTCGATTGCGCAGCACGCCAACCCGAACCCCATCGGCCACAGCGACGACTGCCGCGCCCAGTTCAGGACCTGGTCCACGTTCGTCGTGATGAAGTTGTCCGAGAACCGGTGATCAATCAGCCCCATTCGCAGACCCCCGCGCGAGGCATGACCGGGAGCGGGAGCGCCCGGCCGCCGTGCCGCCTGCTACTTGTCCGCGTAGTATTCCGCGTCGATGTCGATGTAGTTCTTCCACTCGTCCGGCACTTCGTCGTTCGCGAAGATCGCCTCGACCGGACACGCCGGCACGCACGCGCCGCAATCGATGCACTCGTCCGGATGGATGTAGAGCTTCTCGGCCGCCTCGAACTCCTCTTCATCCTTGCGCGGGTGGATGCAATCGACCGGGCATACGTCCACGCACGCGGTGTCCTTGGTACCGATGCACGGCTCGCAGATTGTGTACGCCATTACGTCCTCCGTCTCACGAACCCTACCACTCCCGGCCGCCCCGGCCAACAGCCTGTCAATCCCCGCGGGGCGGGGCGCAACGCTCACTGACCGCCTGTGCCGTGACGACCGAAGTGAACCTTAGGCGGGGCCCGATGACCGACTCACCACCATGCACCCGCCCCCTCGAAGGGGGCCGCGGTGCCGGCCGGTGCCAGCATACACCGCCCCCGCGAACCCGCGCAAGCATCACTCGGACGGGGCTGTGCCCCGAACCCCCGGCGTCCGCTTGCGGGGACCCCATAGCCCCGCGCCGCTCCCGCCGAGGCGCGCTGTGCGCGCCTTGCGGCTAGGCCGCGGTTTCGCCGGGGCGCAGCTCGATCACCTTGACGCCCGCCGGCTCGACGAGTTGGCGGAGGCGGTCCGGCGTGCCGGTCAGCTCCGGAAACGTGCCGTAGTGCATCGGCACCACGCGCCGCACGCCCAGCAGCTCGCAGGCGACCGCAGCCGCATCCGGCCCCATCGTGTAGCGATCGCCGACCGGCAGGAACGCCAGGTCGGGCGCATGCAGCCGGCGAATCAGGCGCATGTCGCCGAACACGGCCGTGTCGCCGGCGAAGTACGCGCACAGGTCGTCCTCGAAGCGGAGCACGTACCCCACCGGCTCTCCCATGTAGACCGGCAGGCCGTCCTCGACCAGGCTGCTGCTGTGCTCGGCCGGCACCATGCCCACGCGCAGGCCGTCGCGCGCCAGCGTGCCGCCCTTGTTCATCGGCAGCAGGTGCCGCACCCCCCGGGTTTCGAGCCAGCGGCAGATCTCGACGTTGGCCACCACCGGAGCGCGGGTGTCCCGGGCTGCCTGGAGGAGGTCTCCGACGTGGTCGAAATGGCCGTGCGTGACGAGAATCAGGTCGGCCTGGCGTATCCGCCGCCACTCGGCGGGGCAGGCCGGATTACCCTCGAGCCACGGATCGATCAGGATGCGCTTGCCGCCCGGCGACGTCAGCAGAAACGTCCCGTGCCCGATCCAGGTGATGGCGAGTCGCTGGTCCATATCAGATGGGGCTGCGCCCCAAGCCCCCGGCGTCCGCTTGCGGGGACCCCTTCGCCCCGCGCCGCTACCGCCGAGGCGCGCTGTGCGCGCCTTGCGGCTTCCGGTGCCGGCCGCGATGACGATAACATTGCCTGCGGCCGTGGCGACGAGCGCTCCCATTCCAATCGAGCTGGTCCGGGGACGGAAGCCCCGCGCCCCCCAGGCCAGGCAGCCGAAGCCCCGCTGGCTTCGCGTGCGGGCCCCGGGCAGCCCGCGCTACATCGAGCTCAAGCGGCTCATGCGGACGCTCGAGCTGCACACGGTCTGCGAGGAGGCCGCCTGTCCGAACATCGGAGAGTGCTGGGACGGCGGCACCGCCACCTTCATGATCCTCGGCGACGTGTGCACGCGCTCGTGCGGCTACTGCAACGTGGTCCACGGGCGGCCGGGGCCGGTCGATGCGGACGAGCCCGGGCGGCTGGCCGCGGCCGTCGCGCACCTGGGGCTGCGCCACGCGGTCGTCACGTCCGTCGACCGGGACGACCTCGCCGACGGCGGCGCATCCGCCTTCGCCCGCACGATCCGCGCGATCCGCGCCCGGGCGCCGGGCTGCCGCGTCGAGGTGCTGATCCCCGACTTCGCGGGGCGCGCCGCCGACCTCCGGACGGTTCTCGACGCCAGGCCGGACGTCCTGAACCACAACATCGAAACCGTCGAGCGGCTGTACCGGGTCGCCCGTCCCGGCGGGCGCTACGCCCGCGCCCTGGAGCTGATTGCCCGGGCCGGTCGCCTTGCCCGGGACATCCCCAGGAAGTCCGGTCTCATGGTCGGACTCGGCGAACGCTGGCCGGAGGTGCTCGGCACGCTCGCGGACCTGCGGCGGGCGGGCTGCGAGCTGCTGACGATTGGCCAGTACCTGCGTCCGTCGATTGCCCACCTGCCGGTCGATCGCTATTACACGCCGGCCGAGTTCGACAGGCTCCGCGCAGCTGCGGTCGCGCTCGGGTTCGTGCACGTGGAAGCCGGCCCCCTGGTCCGCAGCTCGTACCACGCCCGCGAGCAGACCGAGGCGTTCGACCACGCCCGGCGGCGATGACCGCCTCGCTGGCGGCGATCGGCCGCCGGATCATCGCCTGCGAACGCTGCCCGCGGCTGCGGGCGCACTGCGCCCGGATCGCGCGGGAGAAGCGCGCGGCGTATCGGGATCAACCGTACTGGGGCCGACCGGTGCCGGGCTTCGGCGACCGGCGGGCCCGCGTGCTGGTGCTCGGCCTGGCGCCCGCCGCCCACGGCGCCAACCGCACCGGACGGGTGTTCACGGGCGACGGAGCCGCGGACTTCCTGATGCGGGCGATGCACGGCGCCGGATTCGCCAGCAGCGCCACGTCGCGCGCGCGGGACGACGGACTGACGCTGACGGACGCCTACATCGCGGCGGTCGTGCGCTGTGCGCCGCCCGACAACCGGCCGACGCCCGCGGAGATCGCCAACTGCCGCCCGCACATCGAGGCCGAGCTGCGGGCGCTCGCCAACCTGCGCGTCATCGTGGCGCTGGGGAAGGTCGCGTTCGATGCCTACTGGCGCATTGCCATCGGTCCCGGGCAGCAGCCCCGGCCCCGGCCGCGCTTCGCGCACGGACTCGTCTTCCGGGCCGCCGGGGTCTGCTCGCTCGTCGCGTCCTACCACCCGAGCCGGCAGAACACCAACACCGGCCGGCTGACGCCCGCCATGCTGGCCGCGGTATTCGAGCAGGCTCGCCGCCTCGCCGCGGCGTGATCCGGACGGGGACGCCTCACGCGCGACGCCGCTTCGGACGGTAGACGTGCGTGCTCTGGCCGAGGGCGACCTCGGCCGCCTCGGACACGGTCTCGGACAGCGTCGGATGGGGATGAATCGTCAACTGCAGGTCTCCCGGCGTCGCGCCCATCTCGATGGCGAGCACCCCCTCGGCAATCAGCTCGCCGGCGCCGGCGCCGACAATGCCGACGCCGACGACCTGCTCGGTGTCGGGGTCGATCACCAGCTTCGTCAGCCCGCCCGGCCGGTCCAGCGTGACGGCGCGGCCGGACGCGGCCCAGGGAAAGCGCGACACCGCCACGCGCCGCCCGTCGCGGGCCGCCTGGGTCTCGGTCAGGCCGCACCACGCGACCTCCGGGTCGGTGAAGACGACCGCGGGAACCGCGGCCGGCTCGAACGCCGCCGCGCGCCCCGCGATGGCCTCCGCCGCGACGCGGCCCTCATGCATCGCCTTGTGCGCGAGCAGCGGCTCGCCGGTCAGGTCGCCGATGGCGAACAACGACGGCTCGGCGGTCCGGCGCTGCGCGTCGACCTGCACGAAGCCCTGCTCGTCGAGAACGACCGCCGTGCGCTCGAGCCCGTCGATGCGCGAATTCGGCGCGCGCCCGACCGCCACCAGGACGCTGTCGAACACCTGGCGCGGCGTCTCGACGTCCGGCCCCTCGAGGACCACCTCCACGCCGTCCTCGAGCGGGCTGAGCGCCGACACCTGCGTGTCCAGATGAATCGCCGCCGTGCACTCGCGCAGCCGGCGGGCGAGGATGGTGACGAGGTCGCGGTCGACCCCCGGCAGCAGCCCGGAGGTCATCTCCACCACCGTGACCGCCGACCCGAGCGCCGCGTACACGGTGCCCAGCTCGAGCCCGATGTAGCCGCCCCCGACGACCAGGAGCGTGCGGGGGACGCGGCGCAGCTCGAGCGCGGCCGTCGAGTCCAGCACGCGCTCGCCGGCGGCCGCCAGCGCGGGCGGCCGCGCCGGACGGGACCCGGTGGCGAGGACGGCGAAGTCGAACGCCAGCGTGTCGGTCGCGCCGTCCGGCCGGTCGACCCGGACCGTGTGCGGGTCGACCAGCGCCGCCCGGCCCCGGACGTAGTCGACGGCGCGCTGCCGCGCGAGCTGGGCCAGCCCGCCGGTCAGCGTATCGACCACGCCGTCCTTCCACGCGCGCAGGCGCGCCAGGTCGATGCGCGGCTCGCCGAAGGCCACGCCCCAGGCGCTGGCGCTGCGGGCCTCGCCCAGCACGCGGGCGACGTGCAAGAGCGCCTTCGAGGGCATGCAGCCCCGGTGCAGGCAGACGCCGCCCGGCAGCGGCGCCTCGTCGACGAGGCTCACGCGCAGGCCGAGATCGGCGGCGTGAAACGCCGCGGCGTAGCCGCCCGGACCGGCGCCGATCACCACGACGTGCTTCGGATCCGACATCTCCACGTCCACTCGCGAGCGCCGCGACCGCACTCCAAACAAACTAAGTTACTACAAGTCCGGCCCGCGGGCCGCGGACAGCCGCGGCCCGCGTCACGCTCTGGCGTCGGTGCGGATCGAATGCCTATAATGGCGGCACATCCGCCACGCGGCGCCGGCCGCGCGGGCACATCCACGCGTTATCGCGAGGTCACTTATGTCGCAACCGGAAATCATCGTCGGCATCGGAGGCGCAGCGGGGGACGGCGTCGCCTCGGCCGGCAACACCCTGGTGCTCTCGCTGGCTCGCCAAGGTCTCGCCGCCTACAGCTACAACAGCTACCAGTCCGTGATCCGCGGCGGCCACTCCTGGCTGCGGCTGCGGTTCTCGGCCGAAAAGCCGCTCAACCAGGGCGATCAGGTCGACGCCGTCGTGGCGCTGAACCAGGACACGCTCGATCGCCACCTGCAGGAGCTGCAGTCCGGCGGCCTCGTGCTCTACAACGGCGCCAAGCTGAGTCCGAGCTACGAGCCCCCGCCGGGCGTCCAGCTCTGCCCGCTGCCGGTGCCAGACCTCGCGCCGGGATCCAAGCGGCTGCCGGTCATGCAGAACACCGTCGCGGTCGGGGCCCTGATGCAACTGATGGGCCTCGAGATCGGCGGCCTCGAGTCGGTGCTCCAGTCGACGTTCGCCAAGAAGCCGGCGGTCGTGGCCTCCAACATCGACGCCGCGCAGGCCGGGTACGATTACGCGCAGGCCAACTTCCGCCCGCTCGCCACGCAGTTGCAGCCGACCGACCAGAAGTGGGCCCAGGCCTCGGGCAACCACCTGCTCGCCATGGGCGCCGCGCTGGCCGGCTGCAAGTTCTACGTCGCCTACCCGATGAGCCCGGCCACGCACATCCTGGAGTGGTTCGCGGCGCACGCGCAGCGCCTGGGCATCTGCGTGCGACAGGTCGAGGACGAGATCTCGGTCATCAACATGGCGATCGGCGCCGGCCACATGGGCGTCCGGAGCATGTGCGCCACGTCGGGCGGCGGTTTCGCGCTGATGACGGAGGCGATCGGCATGGCCGGCATCATCGAGACGCCGGTCGTCGCCATCAACGTGATGCGGGCCGGCCCCTCCACAGGCGTGCCGACGAAGACCGAGCAGGCGGATCTCAATCAGGCGTTCGGCGCCAGCCAGGGCGACTTCCAGCGGGTCATCATCGCGCCGACCAGCATGACCGACTGCTTCAACACGCCCCACGAGGCGTTCAACGTCGCGGAGCGGTATCAGATTCCGGTCATCATCCTCTCGGATCTGCTCATGAGCGAGGGCAGCGAGACGGTCGACCCGGCGCTGCTCGACGTCGACTTCCCCATCGACCGCGGCGAGCTGATCACCGAGTCGACCGGCGGCGACGAGCCCTATCTGCGCTACCGGAACACCGCCTCGGGCATCTCGCCGCGCGCCGTGCCGGGTGTGAGGAACCATTTGTATGTATCGGGGACGGACGAGCACGACGAAGACGGCGTGCTGCTCAGCGACGTCTACACCGATCCGGTGCGGCGCAAGAAGATGGTCGACAAGCGGGTCCGCAAGATGGAGACGGTGACCAGCTACCTGCCCGCGCCGCAGCTGGACGGTCCGGCCGCCGCGGAGGTGACGCTGGTCGGCTGGGGCTCGACCTGGGGCACCCTCGTCGAGGCCGCCGAGCAGCTCCGGCAGGAAGGCATCACGACCAATCACCTGCACATCAAGTTCCTCGTTCCGCTGCACGTTGAGGAGATCAGCGCCATCCTCGGCGCGAGCACGCGCATCGTCATCGTGGAAAACAACCAGAGCGGCCAGTTCGCCCGCCACCTGCGCGCGGAGACCGGCATCGTCGCGCACGGGCACGTTCGCAAGTACGACGGCGAGCCGTTCGAGCCCAAGCACGTCGTGGCCGGGGTGCAGGACATCCTCGCGGGTGCGAAGGTCGTCGACGTGCTGTCCTCGGAGCCGGGCTGGCGGACGGACCATCCGACCGGGACGACCGGACCGTGGGCCGGCCTCCGGATCGACAGCGAATCGAAGGCACTCGTCTGATCGCCGGCGCGGGCCGCGACCAGGCACAGGAGACCCAGACACATGGCCATGGCAGCTCCCGTACTCGAAGCCAAGGATTTCAAGCCGGAGGTTCCGCCCGACTGGTGTCCGGGATGCGGCGACTTCGGCGTGCTCAACGGCATGTTCCAGGCCTGCGCCGACCTGGCGCTCGAGCCCGCCCGGGTGCTGGTGGTGTCCGGCATCGGCTGCTCGTCGAACCTGCCGGGATTCTTCCGCTCCTACGGTGTCCACAGCCTGCACGGCCGCGCGCTGCCGTTCGCGACCGGCGCCAAGCTGGCCAACACGTCGATGACCGTGATCGCGACGGGCGGCGACGGTGACGGCTACGGCATCGGCCTGAACCATTTCATTCAGGCGATGCGCCGCAACATCGACGTCACCTACATCGTGATGAACAACGAGATCTACGGCTTGACCACCGGCCAGGTCTCCCCGACCAGCGAGACGGGGATGAAGACCAAGACGACGCCGCTGGGCAACCTCGAGGGCATGCTCAACCCGCTGGCCCTGGCCCTGGCCTCGGGCTGCGGCTTCGTCGCCCGCGGCTTCAGCGGCCAGCCCAAGCACCTCACGGAGCTCTACAAGCGGGGCATCGAGCACAAGGGGTTCGCGCTGATCGACGTGTTCAGCCCGTGCGTCACCTTCAACAAGGTGAACACCTATCCCTGGTTCCGCGAGCGCGTCTACAAGGTGGAAGAGACCGATCACGACCCGACGAGCTTCCACGGCGCGATGGACAGGGCGCTCGAGTGGGGCGAGCGGATCCCGATCGGGCTGATCTACCGCAACCCCGACCCGCGGCCGTCGATCGACGCGCTCGACCCGGCCCTGGGCGGCGAGGCGCTCGTGCACCAGAGCTACGCGATCGCGCCCGAGACGCGCCGCGACCTGATCCACGAGTTCATGTAAATGCGGCCCACCGCCCTGGGGGACCTGCGCCGCGCGGTCGAAGCGGGCCGGGTTCCGCATCGCAGCGTCCGCCACGAGCTGCGGGACAACCTCATCGCGAAGCTGCGCCGGGGGGAGACCCTGTTTCCCGGCATCATCGGCTACGACGACACCGTCATCCCGCAGATCTGCAACGCCGTCCTCTCGCAACACCACTTCATCGTCCTCGGGCTGCGCGGCCAGGCCAAGACCCGCATGCTGCGCGCGCTGGTCGACCTGCTCGACGACGAGTTGCCCGTGGTGGACGGCTGCGAGATCAACGACGACCCCCTGGCGCCGCTGTGCGGCGCCTGCCGCGAGCGGCTGCGCGACGAGAACGACGAGCTGCCGGTCGCCTGGCTGCCGCGCTCGCTGCGGTTCGTCGAGAAGCTCGCGACGCCCGACGTCACCATCGCGGACATGATCGGCGACATCGACCCGATCAAGGCGGCGCGTAGCGGGCGGCAACTGTCCGACGACCTGACCGTACACTACGGGCTGCTGCCGCGCGCCAACCGCGGCATCTTCGCCGTCAACGAGCTCCCGGACCTCGCCGGCAAGATCCAGGTGGGTCTGTTCAACATCCTGCAGGAAGGCGACGTCCAGATAAAGGGCTACCCGGTGCGGCTGCAGCTCGACGTGCTGATGGCGTTCACCGCCAACCCCGAGGACTACACGGCGCGGGGCAAGATCATCACGCCGCTCAAGGACCGCATCGGCTCCGAGATTCGAACCCACTATCCGCAGACGCGGCACGACGCCATCGCCATCACGGAACAGGAGGCCTGGGTGGACCGGCCCCGGGATCCGCAGTCGACCACCGGCGTCACGGTGCTGCCATTCGTGCGCGAGGTCGTCGAGGAGGTTGCGTTCCAGGCCCGCGCCGACAAGAAGATCGACCGCCGGTCGGGCGTCAGCCAGCGGCTGCCGATCACCTGCCTCGAGAACGTGGTCTCCAACGCCGAGCGCCGCGCGCTCGCGGCCGGCGAGCAACCGGTGGTAGCCCGCGTCACCGACGTGTACGCCGCGCTGCCGTCGATAACCGGCAAGTTCGAGCTCGAGTACGAGGGCGAGCTCCGCGGGGCCGATCAGGTGGCGCGCGATCTCATCCGCGCCGCCGTGCGGCACGTGTTCGACGGCTGGTTCGACGGCGTCGACAGCGGCCCGGTCGTCGAGTGGTTCGAGATGGGCGGCTCGCTCCAGGTCGCCGATACGACGTCCGCGGGCGATCTGCTGCAGCAGATCCGCGACATCCAGGGCCTCGGCGAGCTGGCCGAGCACGCCGGCGTCAAGCCGAGCGACCCCCAGCCGGCGATGGCCGCCGCCGTCGATTTCGTGCTCGAGGGACTGTACGCCCAGAAGAAGATCACGCGCACCGACGAGCGCGAGTACCGGGCGGCCGAACCGCCGCGGCGCGCCGTGCGCTCCGCCGAGCAGCTCTTCGATCCGAACGCCTCGCTGCCAGGGTCGAGCAAGTCGAGCAAGAAGAAGTACTACAACTGACGGTCCGTCCGTCCCCGGCGCGGGACCTCGCATGCGGTATCGCTACACACGCTTCACGGGCGACGATCTCGAGGGACTCGACCTCGAGGAGCTGGTCTCGAAGCTCTCCGACCTGCTGCTGTCGAGCGGGTTCGCCAATCCGTACGGCGACCGGCGCGGCGCGGACGGAGACGACGATCGCACCCTCCAGGCGCTGCACGACGCCATCCTCGACGCGCTGCTCAACGGGGGCCTGCTCTCCAACGAGGCGTTGTCGCAGCTGCTCGGCGACCCGGCCGACGCCGACCAGGACGCCGAGCCGTCGCGGCTCGAGCAGCTCATCCGGGACATCGTCGAGCGCCTGGCGCAGCAGGGCTACATCACGGTGCAGGACGACGGCGAGCGCAGCAGCGGGCAGGCCGGCGGCTTCGGACCGGACGCGGACCTGCCGCCCGCGACGTTCGAGATCACCGACAAGAGCCTCGACTTTCTCGGCTACCGGGCGCTGCGCGACCTGCTGGGATCGGTCGGCCGGGGCAGCGTGGGCCGCCACGACACCCGCGACGTATCGACCGGTGTCGAGGCCAGCGGGACGTCCAAGCCGTACGAGTTCGGAGACACGCTCAACCTGGATGCGAGCGGCACGATTCTCAACGCGGTGCGGCGCGGCGGCCTGGCGCGGGGAGACCGCGGCGCGGCAATCGACGTGCAGTACGACGACCTGATGGTGGCGCAGGGCGAGTACCAGAGCTCCTGCGCCACGGTGCTCATGCTCGACTGCAGCCACAGCATGATCCTGTACGGCGAGGATCGCTTCACGCCGGCCAAGCAGGTCGCCCTCGCCCTGGCCAACCTGATCCGCCGGCAGTACCCGGGGGACGCGCTGAACGTCGTGCTCTTCCACGACTCGGCCGAGGAGATCCCCATCAAGCAACTCGCGCGCGTCCGGGTGGGCCCCTACTACACCAACACCCGCGACGGGCTGCGCCTCGCCCGCCGCATCCTGGAACGCCAGCGGAAGGACATGCGGCAGATCGTGATGATCACCGACGGCAAGCCGTCGGCCATCACCGCGCCCGACGGGCAGATCTACCGCAACGCGTTCGGACTCGACCCCCGCATCATCGCGGCGACATTCGCCGAGGTCGCCACCTGCCGCAAGGCCGGCATCATGATCAACACGTTCATGCTGGCCCGCGACTACGAGCTGGTGAGCTTCGTGCGGCGCGTCGCGTCCATCTGCCGCGGCAAGGCGTACTTCACGACGCCCTACACGCTCGGCCGCTACGTGCTGCTCGACTACATGGACAAGAAGACGCGCACGGTGCACTGAACCGTGCGGGTGGCTGGCGCTCGGGGATCGGGGAACGATGACGATGGGAGAGATTCGGGCCAGGGTGACCCTGGAGAACCGGGACGACCGCACCATGGTGCGCGCGGGACATCGGCTCGAGAGCGAGGTCCGGCGGACGAGCGTCGAGGGAATCGTAGATACCGGCGCGGTGAGTCTGGTGATCCCGGAAGAGGTCGCCGGGGAGCTGGGCCTCCACCACGAGAGGACAAGAACCGTCGTCTACGCCGACGAACGCCGCGAGGAGCGGCCGACCGCACTGGTCACGGTCGAGATCGGGAACCTCGCCACCGAAACCGAGTGCATCATCGGAGCGCTGGGAAGCGAGATCCTGATCGGGCAAATCGTACTCGAAGCGCTCGACCTGATCGCGGACTGCACGAACCAGACGCTCACGCCGCGCCATCCCGAAGGGCCGGTTCTGGCCCTGCGCTGACGCTTCGACCCGCCGCCGAGCAGGGTCACGTGCACTCTGCACCCGACGGCGGGGATTGGAGCCGAACCGCACGATCGAGGAGATCCCCATCAAGCAGTTCGCGCGCGTGCGGGTGGTCCCCTACTACACCAACACCCGCGAGGAACTCCGCCGCGCCCGGCGCATCCTGGAGCGCCAGCGCAAGGACATGCGGCAGATCGTGATGACCACCGACGGCAAACCGTCCTCCTCGGGCCCGACGGGCAGATCTACCGCAACGCGTTCGGACTCGACCCCCGCATCATCGCGGCGACGTTCGCGAAGGTGGCCACCTGCCGCAAGGCCGGGATCATGATCAACGCGCACGGTGCACTGAACCGTGCGGGCGCCGCCAAACAGTGTTACTGTCCTTGAAATAGGGCATTCGAGCTGATCTCCTGCTCTTCGCTGCCCGCAACTCGCCGGACCGCCTCCCGCGCGGCCGGATTCGCCCCCGAAATCACGTCCACGACCCATGAATCCGCCCCAGAATTCCGCTCGAAACGGGGCTTTCTGGCTGGCACTATCTACAAACTGCCTGATGCGACAGTCGCTGATCTTGACGATGCTGCGGGCATAGTCCCGATAGTCGGAAACCAGACGGTTCCTGACATCAAGAACATCCATGACGAACAGCGGCGCTCGTTTGCACCGGGGAGCGCAACGCGGTCACCACAAGTGTAGCCGACCGCCGCCCCCTACGAACCGAAGGCGCCGCGAAGCTTCATCCACTCACGACTGCAACCAATCCTCGAACTGAACGAACAGATCGTCTGCCGTCTCGCACTCAACGATCCAGTGGGCCACCTGCGCCAAGCGATCCGCATCCTCAACGCCCTCAAGCGCCGCGTCCAGCCGCTCCGCCGCGGCTGCATCGAACTTCCGCGCCGTCATATGGCACAGCAACTCCCGTTGGCCCTGCTCTCGGCCCTGTTCGACCCACTCCGCAGTCCACTCCTGAACGGTCTCGGCCAACATCGCCTGCACCTCCTCGAGCCGCGGCAGCGGCCCGGTCACCGACCCGCTGAACCGACGCGGCAGCAACACCTGCGCCGCCCATTCGCTGAACGCCGCCGTCAGCTCCTCATCATCCTGCTTCCGCAGCAGATCGATCAACGCCCCCAGCAACGCCGGCGCCCGCGCCCGGTTGCGATTCGTCTCCAGCGCGATCAGCGCCGACACCAGGTTGCCCGACGGCAGATCATGGCTCAAGGGAAACAGCCGGCCGCCGGCCGCTGAGGAGTCGGAAGCCACTCGACACCGGCGACCGACACGTGGATGATAAACACCGGCGCGGGGCGGGCGCCCAAGACGGCGGTCTCGCCGAGGGCGATCAAGTGGGCGAGCAGGGTCACGTGCACTCTGCACCCGACGGGATTGGAGCCGAACCGCGCCGTGCGCGACACCGCGCCAACAACGTGTGATCATGGGACAATACGTAGGTCGGAATGAACGTCCGCAATGTAAACGGGTGACAGGAAGCGGGTTACGGAACCCCATCACGCTGCACTGACCAGGCGCCACCCCATGCTGCTCCCCATCTTTCCGCTGCCCAACGTCGTGCTGTTCCCGAACGTCTTCCTGCCGCTGCACATCTTCGAGCCCCGCTATCGCGAGATGGTGCGCGACGCGCTGGCCGGCGACCGCATCATCGGGATGGTGCTGCTGAGAAATGCCCGGACAACCGCGGGCGAGCCCGTGCCGCCCGTCTACCCCATCGGCTGCGCCGGCCTGATCACCCACCGCGAGCGTCTCCAGGACGGCCGCTTCAACATCGTGCTCCGCGGCCTCCACAAGTTCCGCATCCTCGAGGAGGATCACTCACGGAGCTACCGCCGGGCGCGGGTCGAGACCATTGCCGAGCCCGATGCCCCAGAAGGGCTGCGCGAGGCGCGGCAGCGGCTGGAACGGTTGCTGGCGCGCAGGCTCGAGGCGCCGGGATCGGACTCGAAGGTGCCGTCCGGCATGCGCGACGCGGACCTCGTCAACGCGCTCTCCCAGTATCTCGAGTTCGACCCGCTCGAGAAGCAGGCGCTGCTCGAGCGGAACGGCCTGCTCGAACGCTGCCAGTCGCTCGCCGACCTGCTGGAGATGAAGGCGTTCATCGAAAACGGGAACTTCCCGGTGACCCACGCGCAGTAGCGAGTCGACCCAAAGGTCCCGAACAAGCGCGGCCGCGTGACGCGCCGCCATTGACGCCCAAGGCCCTGGCGCATAGGCTCGCCATATGCCGGCACGCAAGCCTGACAGAACGGTGCCGGCACGCCGCGTGCGGCTCTTCCGAAACAGCCGCAACCAGGCCCTCAGAATCCCCCGCGAGGCCGAACTGACCGCGGACGAGGCCGTCATCTATCGCGATGAGCGCCTCGTCGTGGCGCCGGTCAGGCGGGCTCCGACGCTCGCGGCGGTCCTGTCCCGATTGACGCCCCTGGACGACGACTTCCCAACGATCGCCGATCCGCCGGCCCACCCCGAAGACGTCCTTTGAGAGGACTGGCGCTGACGCCCGCCGGCCGGGGTCGGCTACCTCAAGGTCGCGGGCCCAGGCGGCGCGCGATGTGCTCCACGACCACGCGGCCGTGGAAGCGGCCGTTCTCGATGAAAACCTCGCCGCGGTTCGCGCCGGCCACCACCGAGCCCGCGAGATAGAGGCCCGGCACGTTGGTCTCGTACGTCGCCGGGTCGTGCTGCGGGATGTTGGTAGCCCGGTCGACCGCCACGCCGCAGGCCTCGAGCAGCTCCAGGTCAGCCAGGTAGCCGGTCAGCAGGAAGACGCCGTCCGCCGGCAGCACCTCGCGGGCGCCTGCGCCGCCGTCCCCGGCGTCGGCCGCGATCCGCTCGACGACCACCTCCGTGGGCCGTATCTCGACGACCCGCGTCTCGAAGCGCGCGGCGATCGAGCCCTCCTTGATGCGGTTCTCGATGTCGGGCTTGACCCAGTACTTGATCGACGCGCCGAGGACCGCGCGCCGGTGGACGAGGGTCACGTGGGCGCCGGACCGGTACAGGTCCAGCGCGGCCTCGGCCGCGGAGTTCTTGCCCCCGACGATGACGACCTGCTTGCGGTAGAACGGATGCGGCTCGGTGTAGTAGTGCGATACGTGGGGCAGGTCCTCGCCGGGCACGCGCAGGCGGTTGGGGTGGTCGTACGTGCCGGTCGCCAACAGCACCGTGCGCGCCTGCCACGCCGCGGCGCGCCCCTCCCCGTCGCGGGTCCGCACGGTGCTGTTGGCGACCGGCACGTACGACCACCCCAACCGCCTGCGC
>CAZMWA010000062.1:0-11805 GCA_964569405.1 uncultured Vicinamibacteraceae bacterium
CCGCCAGCATCCGCCTCATGAAGTTCTCCTTGCTCCGCAAGCTCGGGGCCGGCAACGAGTCAGGGGAGCGCGTACGCCAGCAGGGTGTCGGTGGCGACCACGGCGACATACTGCCGGCCGTCGGCGCCCAGGTAGGTGAGCGGGTTGGCGTTGCCGTGCTGGGGGAGGGTCGTCTCCCACAGGGAGCGGCCCGTGGCCGCCTCGAAGGCCCGGAAGCGGTTGTCGTCGGTCGCGGCGACGAACAGGACGCCGCCGGCGGTGACGATGCCGGCCGCGCGGGCCGGCCGACCGGTGTTCCGCGTCTCGGCCGGCAACTGGTCGGTGACGCCGAGCGGCTGGCGCCAGGCGATGTCGCCCGTCGCCGCGTGCACGGCAATCAGCTCGCCCCAGGGCGGCTTCTGGCACGGCAGCCGCAGGCCGTCGCCGACGGCCACGTCGAAGCTCTGGGGACGCGGCGTGACCTTCTCGTACGGCAGCAGGGCGTCCGCCGCGGCGTCCACCATCCAGCCCAGCGCGCCGACGTTCTGCGTCACCACGAACAGCAGGTCGGCGTTGGGATCGAACGCCACGCCGCCCCAGTTGGGCCCCCCGACGCCGCCGGGGAAGTTGAGGGTGGTCCGCGCCGGCCCGCCGGCGGGCCGGTACACCCAGGGGGTGAACGGACCGTCGCTGCGGATCTCGCCCAGCGACTCGACCAGCGCCGCGCAGGCCGCCGCGTGCTCGGCCGAGGTGTCGGCCGCCGTGACGAGGTCGGCCGGCGCGTAGGCGACGCGGCCCATCGGCGGCGGCTTGACCGGAAACGGCTGGGTCGGATACGCCGCCTCACCGGGCACGTCGCTGGCGGGGACCGGACGCTCGTCGACCCCGAAGACCGGCTCGCCGGTCTCGCGATCGAGGATGTACAGATAACCCGACTTGGTCGTCACGCCCAGCGCGGGGATGCTGCGGCCGTCCTGCTCGATGTCGAACAGCACCGGCGGCGCCGGCGGGTCGGCGTCCCACAGGTCGTGGCGGATCGTCTGGAAGTGCCAGCGGTACTCGCCGCTCTCGATGTCGACGGCGACCACCGAGTTGCCGAACAGGTTGGCGCCCGGCCGGTCGCCGCCGTAGGCGCCCGGGATGGGCGAGGCCAGCGGCAGGTACAGCAGCCCGCGCTCCGCGTCCACGGTGAAATAGAACGGCCAGGCGTTGGCGCCGAGCCGCCCGCGCCAGCTATCGCCCTCCCAGGTGTCGTGCCCCACGGTGCCGGGCTGCGCGACGGAGCTGAACTCCCAGAGGTCGGCGCCCGTGCGCGCGTCGTACGCGCGGGCGTTGCCGATGCCCCCGATGGCGCCGCGCGGCGTGTTCGCCCCCACGATGACGACGTTGCCCAGGACGAGCGGCACCGAGTTGTACGGCACCCCCAGCCCGATGACGCCGTTGTCGCCGAAGCCGGCGGCAGGCGTCCCGTCGGCGGCCTCGACGGCGTGCAGCCGTTCGCCGGACGTGAACAGGATGCGCGGCGGCGAGCCGCTCTCCCCCGGCCAGTACGCCACGCCGCGCCGCGACGGCGCGGCGCCCGCGACCGGGCGGCGCCACAGCTCGCGGCCGGTGACCGGATCGAGCGCCACGACGCGGTCCGCCGCCGGCACGTACATGATGCCGTCGACGACGATGGGGGTAGCCTGCGAGCGCGGCCCGCTCGACGCCGGGTCGGCGCCGCCCGCGGCGAGCAGCGAGTAGCTCCAGGCCTGCGTCAGGTTCGCCGCGTTTTCGGTGGTGACCTGCGCCAGCGGCGAGTAACCGGTGCCGGCCGTGTCGCCGCGGTACAGCGGCCACTCGGCGCCGTCCGCCACGCCGCCTGCCTCCTGCGCCCAGCCGGCCTGGGCCGCCGCCCACGCCAGCAGCGCGACGCCCGCAACGCTCAGGACCCGCCCGCGTGGATACCGCACGTCTCGCTCCGCGGTCAGCGGCTGCGCCGCGCAGCCTCTTCGGCCGCCTGCTCCGGCGTCAGCACGTTCGACTCGGGGTTGTCGCGGGCCCCGGCCAGGATGTTGTAGATGCCGTAGTTCCCCTCGTGGCACGCGTACTCGTAGAGCGGCAGGTCGTTGCGCTGCATCGGGAGCTCGTAGGTCCACGGCCGGGTCCACACGGTCGGGTCGTCCACGGTGACCTCGTACAGCATGACGTCCGGCGACGCGAGCGTGAACCGCTCCTCCAGCACGAGGCTCCGTCCGGTCAGCCCGCTCTGGAACGCCGTCTCGCGCAGGAAGTTGGTGGTCTCGACCACCAGCGTGTCGCCCTCCCAGCGGCCGCGCGAATCGCCGACCCACTGCGGAATGGCGCCGTGCGGGCTGCCGTCGAGCGGGACGATGCGCGCGTTGTGGATCATCTCGTTGTAGATGACCACGTGGTCGGCCGTCTGCAGGAGCTGCATGTTCTGGTTGTAGCCGCCCGGCGTCATCGGCGGGCCCGAGTTGAAGCCGAGGATGCAGCGCACCTGGACGCCGCCGGGGCCGAGGTCCTCGACGAAGCCGCCCGGTGTCGGCGTGTGCCGCCGCAGGCCGCGCCCCGCCTCGGTGCCGGCGGCATACCGGGCCGCCGCCTCCGGCGTCTTGGCCGGGATGCGGCCGTCGGGCGGGTCCATCACGAGCGAGGTCCGCCGCGTGTCGATGACCGTCGTGCCGGGATCGAACCAGAACTGGTTGTAGTTGCCCACCGTGTCGAACGGGGTCTCGCTGTCGCGCGCGGCCCGCGCCGCCTCGCTGGCCGCCTCGAGCCGGGCCGCCGCCTCGTCGGACAGCACGTCCGTGTCGGCCAGCGCGGCCGGACGCTCCATCGGCGTGATGGTGCGGAAGTCCCAGACGCCCTGCAGGTCGGGCGTGCCCCACGCGGTGCGCGGCGGCGTCCAGTCCTCCGTCTGGGCGGCGGCCGGCGCCGTCAGCAGCAGGCCGGCCGCGGCTGCCGCCGCGAGCCCGATCGTGCGTGTCCGCAATCGATGACTCATCCGGGACCCCCTCTCGATGAAACGCGTCGCGCGCGGCCGCCTACCTCGAGGCCGCCGCCTCCGCGGCCCGCTCCGCCTCGCGCGCGCCCGCCAGCATGTTGTAGAGCCCGTAGTTGCCTTCGTGGCAGGCGTACTCGTACATCGGCTGATCGTTGTGCTGCATCGGAATCTCGTAGGTCCAGGCCTCGGTCCAGACCGTCGGATCGTCGATGGTGGCCTCGTACATCAGCGTGTTCGGCGACACCCGCGTGAAGCGCTCGGTCAGATGCAGGTACTGGTCGCTGCTGCCGCGCCGGAAGCCGGTCTCGCGCAGGAAGTTGGTGGTCTCCACCACGAGCGTGTCGCCGTCCCAATAGCCGCGCGAGTCGCCCGTCCACTGGCGGATGCCCTGGTCGAGGTGCGGGCGCCCGTCGAGCGGCACGATGCGGGCGTTGTGCACCATCTCGTTGAGCAGCACCACGTGGTCCTCGGTCTGGAACAACTGCACGTTCTGGTTGTAGCCGCCGGGCGTCATCGGCGGGCCCGAGTTGAAGCCGACGATGCAGCGCACCTGGAGCGCGTCCGGCCCCATGTCCTCGACCCAGCCGCCCGGGGTGACGTCGTGCATCAGCAGCCCGCGCCGGACCCGCTCGAGCTCGGCCCGCTTCTGCGCCGCGGCGGAGGTCAGCGCCGGGATGCGGCCGTCGGGCGGATCGATGACCAGCGAGGAGCGCCGCGTCTCGACGGCGGTGCTGCCCGGATCGAACCAGAACTGGTTGTAGTTGCCGACGACGTCCGCCGGCTCCTGGTCGTCGCGCACCGCGAACTCGGCCAGCCGGCTGGCCTCGAACTCGGCGACCTCCTCGGCCGTGAGAACGGCGCGCTCGCCCAGCTCGGCGGGGCGCTCGAACGGCGTCAGGGTCCGGAAGTCCCAGACGCCTTGCAGGTCGGGTGCGCCCCACGACGTGCGCGGCGGCTCGTAGTCCCCGGCCTGGGCGGCGGCGGAAGCCGGCGTCAACAACAGGACGGCGGCAACGATCGCCGCCAGCAACTGTCCGAGCGCGAGAGATCTTTGCTGCATCGGGAGCCTCCTCGACTGCTTTCTGACGTCGTGTCCTGAACTACTGCTGTTGCTGCTGCTGGCCCGCGGCCTCCCGCTCCTCGGCGCGCGCGCCCGACAGGATGTTCGGCAGCGCGTAGTTGCCCTCGTGGCACGCGTACTCGAACACGGCCTGGTCCAGCGGCGCCATCGGCACGGAGACGGTCCACGGCTCGGTCCACACGGTCGGGTCCGTCACCGTGATCTCGTAGTCGATCGTGTCGGCGTCCACGCGCGTCAGCCGCTCGACGACGCTCAGGTGCTCGGAGCCGCCGAAGACCGTGCCGCCGCGGCCCAGAATCTTGTCGTTGAAGTTCGTGGTCTCGATGACCAGCGTGTCGCCGTCCCAGTGGCCGCGCGAGTCGCCCAGCCACTGCTGCAGCTCCGGCGCCAGGTGCGCCCGGCCGTCGAGCGGGATGATGCGTGCGTCGTGAATCATCTCGACGAGGATCACCAGGTAGTCCTCGGTCTGGACGAGCTGGTAGTTGTGGTTGTAGAAGCCGGGCATCATGGCGCCGGGCAACCCGCGCGTGATGCAGCGGTCGAGCTTGTTGAAGTCCAGCCAGGAGTCGAAGCGCGTCGCGATGTAGGAATCGGTCCGCTGGCTCTGCCGGTGCTGCTCGGGCCCGGTCAGCGCGGGCAGCCGGCCGTTCGGCGGATCGATGACCAGCGACGTGCGCCGATTGAGGCTGCCCCGCTCCATCCAGAACTCGTTGTACGCGCCGGTCTCGGTCCGCGGGCGGTTGTCGAGGCTGGAGCGCTCCGCAACCACGCCTTCGCGCACGGCCAGCTCTTCCAGCGTCAGGAACTCGCGGTCGGCGAGGTCCGCGGGACGCTGCAGCGGCGTCCTGGTGGCGTTGGTCCAGGCGCCCGCCAGCGACGGCGCGCCCCACGGCGTCCGGGGCACCTCCTGTGCGGCGGCCGAGACGGTTCCGAGCAGCGCAAGCAACGCAGCGAGCGACAGCGTGGTCGAGAGTCGATATGTCATCAAGTGCACTCCTGCAAGTCGGCGGCCAGTCTACCATTTTGCGGTGCGCGGCGGGGCGTCGATCCACGGGCGGCCGTGCTAGGATCAGCTTGCACCAACAGCCCACGGCGATAATCTTCACGGTCCGTTCCGCGGACGGTGTATAACAGGGGTTCGCGCCCGGGCGGCCGGAGGAAGGAACAGATAATGATGACCCGAAGCCATCGGATTGCGGCTGTCGTGAGCGTCGCCGCGGCGCTTGCGTTCACGGCGCCGTCCTTGTCGGCGAACGAGTCCGACTGGTCTCCCGGACCGCCGGCGTGGGCCGAGGACCTGACGCCGATCACGGCCGCCGAGTGGAACTACGACCGCGCCGAGCACCTGCTGGAGCGGGCCGGCTTCGGCGGCACGCCGGAGGACGTCGCGAAGCTGGCGGCGATGACGCCCGAGGAGGCGGTCCGTTCGCTCGTCTACTACGACGACATCCCCAACGACCACCTGCAGCCGTTCGAGCACTCGGGGCTCTGGGACGAGACGCTGATGCACTTCCCGCCCAGCCGTCCGGCGGCCACCGAGATGGCGGCGCGGCGCGGCGCGGGCATGGGCGTGCGGGTCAAGCCCGAGTCCGTCAACCGCCACATGCAGCCCGTCTCCGACCGCTTCTTCTACTGGCTGCGCGCCACGCGCCTCGAGACCCGCCGGGTCGGCTACTGGTGGGCCGAGCGGATGCTCGACACGCACCGCCCGCTGGAAGAGAAGATGGCGCTGTTCTGGCACGGGCACTTCGCGACGGCCGAGAACAAGGTCCGCGACTACCGCAAGATGCTGCTGCAGATCGAGACCTTCGAGCGGCACGCGACGGGCAACTTCGGCGACCTGGCCATCGCGGTGGCGCAGGACCCGGCGATGCTCTACTACCTCGACGCCGGGGTGAACGTGAAGGGCGCGGCCAACGAGAACTTTGCGCGCGAGGTGATGGAGCTGTTCACGATGGGCGTGGGCAACTACTCGGAGATGGACGTGCGCGAGGCGGCGCGGGCCTTCACCGGCTGGAACTTCGAGAACCTCGACTTCGTGGTGCACCCGGCGCTGCACGACGAGGAGGAGAAGACGTTTCTGGGGCGCACGGGCAACTTCGACGGCGTGGACGTGCTCGAGATCATTCTCGAGCAGGACGTGACGGCGGAGTACATCGCGGCGAAGGTCTACCGCTTCTTCGTGCGCGAGGAGGTCTCGCCGGCGCTGCAGGCGAAGCTGGGGACGATTCTGCGGGACAACAACTACGAGCTGCGGCCGCTGCTGGCGGCGATCTTCGGCTCGCGGGACTTCTACAGCGCGGCGAGCTACGGGGCGCACATCAAGGGTCCGGTCGAGCACGTGATCACGCTGCTCAAGCACCTGGGGGCGGAGGACGTGCCTGGGGTTCCGGACTTCAACCAGACGACGATTGCGCTGGGGCAGCACCTGCTCAACCCGCCGTCGGTGGCGGGCTGGGCGCAGGGCCGCTCGTGGATCACGCCCGCGCTGATTCAGGAGCGGGGCAACGTCGCCTTCGACTTCCTGTTCCCGAACATCACCGACTTCCGCGACCCGAACAACCTGTACTCCACGGCGCGCGAGGTCGGCGACCGCCTGCGCCGCGGCTACGACTACCTGTCGGCCACCGCGCTCGACGACCCCGGCATGATGTCGATGTTCGACATCGTCGCCAGGGAGCGGGACGAGATGTTCAACACGCGCATCTCCACCTACATCGGGTACGACCGGGCCATGCGGAAGCTGATTCCGACGCCGCGGGGCGCCGCCCAGATCGACCTCACGCAGATGGTCCTCGACTCGGGGTCGGCCAACACCGCCGAGGCGGTCGACTATCTGCTGGCGCGGTTCCTGCGGTTGCCGGTCTCGCCGGAGATCCGCGATTCGCTGGTGGCGCTCCTGGACGAGGAACTGGGCACGTCGGACCTCGAGCGCGCCCGGTCCTACATGGAAGATCCGCTGCGCATGGTGAGCCACCTCATCATGAGCACGCCGGAGTATCAGATCAACTAGGCGGTCGGCGAGCAGCCCGGAAAGGTGACAGAACGATGACGACCAGAAGCAGGAAGTTGTTCGACGAATCCGGCGTGTCGCGGCGTCAGGCGCTCAAGATCGGCGCCCAGGGCATCGCCCTCGGCCTGCTCGGCAGCGGCGTCAGCCCGCTCCCGCCGCTGTTCGGCGCGACGTCGAAGGCGGTCGCCGCGACGCCCGGCAAGATTCTCGTCGTGTTCGAGTGGTTCGGCGGCTACGACGGCCTGAGCACCTTCGTGCCCTACAGCAACGACGAGCTGTACCGCCGGCGCCCGACCATCGGCGTCCGCGAGCAGGACATCATCAAGGTGGACGAGCACTTCGGCTTCCAGAAGTCGATGCTCGGCATGCATCGCATGTGGGACGAGGGCAAGGCGGCCGTCATCCACGGCTGCGGCTACGACCAGCCGTCGTTCTCGCACTTCACCTCGGCCTCGTACTGGCACACCGGCGCCCCCAACAGCGGCGAGGAGTACGGCTGGTACGGGCGCACGGCCGACGCGCTCGACCCGCACGGGACGCCGAACTACCTCGTCAACGTCTCCGCGACGCAGTCGCTGGCGGTGCGGGCGCGCGAGCACGTCCCGGTGGTCTTCGACGACCCGGCCGCGTTCACGCGCTCGGTGTTCTACCCGCAGCGGCCCTACATCGAGAACCTCGACAAGGGGCAGACCCCCCGCAGCGACGCGCACCGCTTCCTGCTCGACGTGAACCGCAGCGCGCGCGACGCCTCGGCGCTGGTGACCCAGGCCTGGAACAACTACAGCAGCACGCGGCCGGGCAACGTGCGCCTGATGGACCTCGACAAGGTCGTCGCGCTGATCGAGAACGACTTCCCGGCGCGGCTCTACTACGTGCGGCTGCGCAACAGCCTGTTCGACACCCACGTCAACCAGGAGAGCCCGCACAACCGCCAGGTGCAGTACTGCTCGGACGCGGTCTGGGGCTTCTTCGAGGAGATGAAGCGCATCGGCAAGCAGGACGACGTGGCCATCTTCGTGCACAGCGAGTTCGGCCGGCGCGTGCCGGAGAACACCAGCCTGGGCACCGACCACGGCACGGCGAACGTCGCCTTCGTGCTGGGCGGCGGCGTCAAGGGCGGGCAGTACGGCACGCCCGTCAGCCTGACCGACCTGGTGCACGGCGACAACCTGCAGTACACGACCGACTTCCGGAACGTCTACGCCACGCTGATCGAGGAGTTCCTGGGCTACAACCAGTCCGAGAAGATCCTGGGCGGCAAGTTCGACACCTTCGGCATGTTCGCGTAGGAGCAAGGGAGGTTTTGCCATGCGTTGCCGATCTTTCGCAGTGGTGGTAGCAGTCGCGGCGGCGGGGGCCCTGCTCGTCCCGGCCGGCGCGGGCGCGCAGACGGCCGAGACCCCGCGCACGGCGTGGGGCGCGCCCGACCTGCAGGGCGTGTGGGACTTCCGCAGCCTCACGCCGATGGAGCGCCCCGCCGACCTGGCGGACCAGGAGGTGTTCACCGCCGAGCAGGCGGCCAGCTTCTCGGAGGAGATCCTCCAGGAACGGAGCCGCGACCAGGAGGACGCCGAGGCGGCGGCCGCAACCGGCCGGGTGGTGGCGTACAACGACTTCTGGTTCGACTGGGGGTCGTCGGTCACGACCGAGCGCACGTCGCTGATCGTGGAGCCGCGCGACGGGCGGATCCCCGCCCTGGTGGCGGCCGCCGAGCGGCGGGTCGCGGCCCGCGAAGCGGCCCGCGCGGGCGTGGGCCGCGACGAGGTGGCGCCGGGCGGCTGGATCGACGAGCTCAGCCCGTCGGTGCGCTGCATCACGGGGTTCAACCAGGGACCGCCGATGACGCCGAGCGCCTACAACAACAACATGCAGTTGTTCCAGACCGAGGACCACGTCGTGATCCTCAACGAGATGGTCCACGACGCGCGCGTCGTCCCGCTCGACGGCCGGCCACACCTTCCCGCGGACCTGCGGCAGTGGATCGGCAGCTCGCGCGGTCACTGGGACGGCGACACGCTCGTCGTCGAGACCATCAACCGCCGCGACGAGTCGTTCCGGGACTCGACCCGGCACCTGCATCTGACCGAGCGCTTCACCCGCGCGGACGAGAACACGCTCGTCTACGAGGTGACCCTCGACGATCCGACCACGTGGACCCAGCCGTGGACCTTCACGGTGCCCATGGTCCGGAACGCGGGCGAGGTGTACGAGTACGCCTGCCACGAGGGCAACTACTACATGGCGAACATGCTCCGCAACGCACGCGCCGAGGAGGCCGCGAAGTAGGAGTCGCCGCGCGCCGGCTGTCCCGCACCCGATCGCCGCGCCGCCGCCGGGCGGCGCGGCGTCCCCGCAGTTATCGGACCCGCTCGGATCAGACAGGGAGGTTTGCAATGCGTTGCCGATCCTTCGCGATGGCGGCAGCAGTCGCGGCGGCGGGGGCCCTGCTCGCCCCGGTCGCCGCAGGCGCGCAGACGGCCGAGACCCCGCGCACGGCGTGGGGCGCGCCCGACCTGCAGGGCGTGTGGGACTTCCGCAGCCTCACGCCGATGGAGCGCCCCGCCGAGCTGGCGGACCAGGAGGTGTTCACCGCCGAGGAGGCGGCCAGCTTCTCCGAGGAGGTCATCCGCGACCAGAGCCGCGACCAGGCGGACGTCGAGGCGCAGGCCGCGACGGGCCGCGTGGTGCCGTACAACGACTTCTGGTTCGACTGGGGGTCGTCGGTCACGACCGAGCGCACGTCGTTGATCGTCGATCCGCCGGACGGGCGGATGCCCGCCCTGACGGCGGCCGCCGAGCGGCGGCGCGCGGCCCGCGCGGCGGCCCGCGCGGGCGTCGGCCCCGACGAGGTGGCGCCGGGCGGCTGGATCGACGAGCTCAACCCGCCGGTGCGCTGCATCACGGGATTCAACCAGGGCCCGCCGATGACGCCGAGCGCCTACAACAACAACATGCAGTTGTTCCAGACCGAGGACCACGTCGTGATCCTCAACGAGATGGTCCACGACGCGCGCATCGTCCCGCTGGACGGACGGCCGCAGCTCCCAGCGGACCTGCGGCAGTGGATCGGCAGCTCGCGCGGTCACTGGGACGGCGACACGCTGGTGGTCGAGACCGTCAACCGCCGCGACGAGTCGTTCCGCGGCGCCACCCGGCACCTGCGCCTGACCGAGCGCTTCACCCGCGCCGACGAGGGCACGCTGGTCTACGAGGCGACCCTCGAGGATCCGACCACGTGGACCCGGCCCTGGACCTTCGTGGTGCCGATGGTCCGCAACGCGGGGGAGGTGTACGAGTACGCCTGCCACGAGGGCAACTACTACATGGCGAACATGCTCCGCGCCATGCGCGCCGAGGAGCAGGCGGCGGCGAAATAGCCGACCGCGGACGGGGGTCTTCCATGGGTCGAGTGATTCGCACGGCGGTGCTGCTGACGATCGTGTCGGGGATGTCGGGCGCCGGGACGGCCGTCCCGGCCCAGGCCCAGGAGGCGGAGATCTCGCTCGAGGGCGTCGTCGACCTGCACTTCCACACCGGACCCGACTCGCGCCCGCGGTCGGTCGACGACATCGAGGCGTCGCGCCTGGCCGCGGAGGCCGGCCTGCGCGCCGTCCTGCTGAAGAACCACTTCACGATGACCGCCGACCGGGCGGCGCTCGCGATGGGCCAGATCGACGGCCTGGAGATCTTCGGCGGCCTCGTCCTCAACCGCTCGGTGGGCGGCATCAACCCGGAGGCGGTCCGGCAGATGGCCGCGTTCTCCGGCGGCCGCGGCAAGGTCGTCTGGCTGCCGACCTTCGACGCCGAGCACGCCGTCACGCGGGGGGGCGGCGACACGGGCTTCGTCTCGGTCCTGGAGGACGGCGAGCCGGTGCCGGCCGTGCTGGAGGTCTTCGAGCTCCTCGCCGAGCACGACCTGACGCTCGCGATGGGCCACTCGTCGCCGGGCGAGGTGCTGCGCCTGCTCCCGGAAGCCAGGCGCCTCGGCGTGCCCCGGATTCTCGTGACGCACGTCTTCGGTCAGGACGCCACCCGCGAGCAGATGCGGCAGATGGCCGACGAGGGCGCCATCATGGAGATCGACTGGCTGGCCGTGCTTTCCGGCGGCCTCGCCATCGAGGACTACGTCGCGGCCATTCGCGACCTCGGCGCGGAAGCCTTCTTCATGTCGTCGGACCTGGGCCAGGAAGGCAACCCGGTGCACCCCGACGGCCTGCGCGACTACATCCGCGCCATGCTCGACGCGGGCATCACCGAGGCGGAGATCGACATCATGGCCCGGAAGAACCCCGCCCGTCTGCTCGGGCTGGATCCCTGGTAGATCCTGACAGGCGGCCGGCGTGTCCCGCGCCCCGGGGCACGCCGGCCGCTGCCGAACGAACCCCTTCTAGTACCCCTCGAGCACCGGGAACAGCTCGTCGTCCGGGAGCGGCTGCACGCCGAGGGCGTTGAGCGTCATCGACACCTTGCGGTAGCGCGACGCCGTGGCGGCGATGCTGATCATCTGGTGCGTGTCGTAGCGCGTGGCGAGGTCGTCCCACGTCTCGGTGGAGATGATCGAGTCGCGGAACATCTCGTTCGCGGCGTCGATGAGGGCGAGCTCGTTCGCGCCCCAGCCCGAGGCGTCGCCGCCCTGGGCGATCCACAGCGGCTCGAGGCCGTGGTCGCGGGCGCGCCCGACGCTGCCGACGTGCTTCGCCCACTCGTAGACGGCCTGGCAGTTCC
>CAZMWA010000063.1:0-12599 GCA_964569405.1 uncultured Vicinamibacteraceae bacterium
CCCTCGGCGACCGTATCGCCGAGCTGGCCGCCCGCATCCAGGCGGCCACATGGGAGCGGCTCGTCCTGATCCGCCAGTTCGACGCAGGCGGCGGCTGGGAAGACTTCGCCTCGTGCGCCGCCTTGCTGAGCTGGCGCATCGGTCTCCCCCCCGGCGCCGCCCGCGAGCATGTGCGCGTGGCGCGCGCCCTGGCCGAGCTGCCAAAGCTGAGCGACGCCATGCGGCGCGGCGCCGTCTCCTACTCGAAGCTGCGCGCCGTCACCCGCGTGGCCACGCCAGAGACCGAGCAGGCGCTGCTCGACGTGGCCCTGGCCGGCACCGCGGCGCACGTCGAGCAGGTGGTCCGCACGTGGCGGCGGGTGGACCGCGCGGCCGAGCAGGCCGAGGAGCAGCAGCGGCACGAGTCGCGGGCGCTCGATACCTGGGTGGACGACGAGGGCATGGTCGTGGTCCGCGGGCGGCTGACACCGGAGGTGGGAGCCGTGGTGCGGCGGGCGCTGGAGGCGGCCCTCGACGCGGCGGCGCCGAACGCGGACGGACCGGCGGCGGGCGGCGCCCGACGTTCCCGCGGGAACGTCGTCGCAGTGCGCGGCCACGGCGGCACCCGCTGCTGCGGTGGAGACCTCCCGCACGCCGGCCGGCGCCGCGGACGGGCCAGCTCCTTCTACTGCAGAGCCGGTTCGGCGTGCCGCGCGGCCTGCGGCGCACAGGCAGGCCGCGTGTCAGGACCCCGCCGGCGGCCAGTCGGTGCTCGACGAGGCCGGCGGCATCCACGTCTCCGCGGAGACGGCCCGGCGGCTGGCGTGTGACGCCGCGACCGTCACCATGCGGCGCGGCCGGGCCGGCGCGGTGCTCGACGTGGGCCGCCGGACGCGGACCATGTCGCCCGCCCTGCGGCGGGCGCTGGCGGCGCGGGACAGGCACTGCCGCTTCCCCGGCTGCCAAGCCCGACGCGCCGACGCACACCACGTGCGCCACTGGGCGCACGGCGGGGCGACGGCGCTCGACAACCTCGTCCTGCTGTGCCGGCGGCATCACCGCACGGTGCACGAGGGCGGGTTCAGCGTGGCGCTCGGCGCGGCCGGCGACGTGCGCTTCGTGCGGCCCGACGGCCGGCCGCTTGAGGAAGCGCCGCCGCTGCCGGCGGTGACGGCGTCGCCGCTGGCGCCGGTGGCTGCGCGGCTCGAGCGGGCGGGCGTCCGGCTCGGGCCGCAGACGGGCATGCCGGCCTGGCGGGGCGAGCGGCTCGACGTCGACTGGGCCGTCAGCGTGCTGTGGCGGCCGCGCCCGCAGGCTGCGCCCGACGCCGGCCCGCCGGCGTGACGCGCGGCGCTGGCGACCATCGCCGCGGGCACCGGCGGCTTCCGTAGTGACGGCGACTCCGGCGCGGCCGGCATACGCGGCCTCGCTCGCGCTCGACGATCGAGGCGTCGATGACCGGCCGCGGCCGGATGGTCACGGTCCCGCCAGCCGAGCGACGGCGGCGACACCGTCGCGTTGCGTCCAGCGTGGCTTCCGAACGCCGTCACCGCGGGGAGGCGTCGCCCCCCTACCCCACCACCTCGTCCACCCGGCCCGCGTCGAACGCGAGGCGGTCCCGCACCAGCTCGGCTTCGCGAAACGTCTGCTCGTAGCTCCACACGGCGTCGTGGATCTCGCCGCCGGGGCCGTCGATAACGTAGTAGGTGGCCAGCCCCTTGAACGGGCAGTAGGTCGTCTTGCCGGCCTTCCGCAGCCGCGTCATGTCGATGCCGTCGCGGGCCAGGTAGTAGCGCGTCGGGCAGCCGTTCTCCTCCAGCGCCACCACGTCCGTCGTCGCCGCGATCGTCATCCCCTCGGCGGCGACCTTTACCTGCGCATGCCGCGGCACGTACGCGATCCGGTGCGCGGGCGCGCGGGCGTAGCCGGGACCCGGCGTGCCGGGCGAAATGGCGGCAGGTCTCTCGCCCATGTCCGCTCCTCTGCCTCGTTGTCTCTGCCTCGTTGCCTCGGCTCTTCGGCCGCCGACTCCTACTGCACCGTCACCGCGTTGATCACGACCGGCGTGACCGGCACGTTCTGGTGCCCGCCCTGCGCCGTCGTCTCGACGCCGGCGATGGCGTCGACGACGTCCATGCCGTCCGTC
This sequence comes from uncultured Vicinamibacteraceae bacterium, assembly GCA_964569405.1. GTDB lineage: Bacteria > Acidobacteriota > Vicinamibacteria > Vicinamibacterales > UBA8438 > JAAXGX01. The sequence continues at coordinate 2,126 of CAZMWA010000063.1, forward strand.
ACGCGGCCGAAGACCGCGTAGCCGTACTCGGCCGGTCCCGTCCCGCGGTGGTCGAGGCCGCGCCCCGCGTTGTCGCGGTGGTTGATGAAGAACTGCGCGGTGGCGCTGTTGACGGCGTTGGTGCGCGCCATCGCGATGGTGCCCCGCGTGTTGCTGATGCCGTTGGCGGCCTCGTTGCGGATCGGCTCGCGCGTGATCTTGTTGATCAGATCGGTCCCCATACCGCCGCCCTGGATCATGAAGCCCTCGATGACGCGGTGGAAGATCGTGTTCTCGTAGAACCCGGCGTAGGCGTACTGCAGGAAGTTGGCGACCGAGATCGGCGACCGATCCTGGAACAGCTCCAGCGTGATGTCGCCCTGGGTCGTCGCCATGACCACCGTCGGGTTGCCCGGGATCAGGCCGGCCGTGGACAGTCTGATCCGGTAGACGCCCGTGCTCGCCGTCATGTACAGCGTCTGTCCGTCGTCGCCCCACGCGACGTTGGCGGTCACCTCCGGCATCAGGATGGTCCCCAGGTGCGTCCCGTCCCACCCGAGCACCCAGACGCCGCCCGGGCCGGTGGCGAAGACGTTGCCTTGCAGGTCGACCTTCATGCCGTCGGCGGCGCCCGGGGCCGTCTGGTCGTTCACGTCGTAGAAGACGCGCCCGTTCGACGCGCCGCTGTCGTCGAGGTCGTACGCCATCCACACCTTCTGGTTCTCGTCGGAGTTGGCGACGTACAGGGTCGACTCGTCGGGCGAGAGCGCGATGCCGTTCGGCCGCGTCTGGTCGCGCACGAGCAGCTCCAGCTCGCCGTCCGGGCTCAGCCGGTAGATGCCGTTGAAGTCGAGCTCGCGCAGCGGCGACTCCTCGAGCCCGTCCAGGCCGTACGACGGGTCGGTGAAGTACAGCGACCCGTCGGAGCCGTAGACGAGGTCGTTCGGGCTGTTCAGGCGGTTGCCTTCGAAGCTGTCGGCCAGCACCGTCCGGCCACCGTCGGCCTCGACCCGCGCGATGCGCCGGTTGCCGTGCTCGCAGATGACGAGCCGGCCCTCGGCGTCGAGCGTCAGCCCGTTCGACGAGATCGACCGCAGGCCCTCGCGGTCGCCCTCGAAGACCGGATCGATGAAGGGGCTGGCGCCGTCCGCCGCGGCCCACTGGTGGATGGCGTTGGCCCGCACGTCCGAGAAGAGCAGGCGCGATTCGCCGCGGACCCACACCGGGCCCTCCGTGAACACGTAGCCCTCGGCCACCTTCTCGATGGTGGCGCCGGCGGGCACCAGCGAGTCGAGCCGGCGGTCGACCCGCAGAATCGAGCCCTCGCCCGCGGCTTCCGGCGCCGGACCGGCATCGACCTCCTCGGGCGGCGCCTCGGAGCCGCCGCCGCAGGCCATCGTCCAGGCCGCGAACGCGGCCACCAGCAGACTGGTCGGTTTCATCATCTTGGTCCTCGCTTGGTGGTGAAGGGAGCCGCCTCGAACGCAACCGTCTCGTACGCCGGGTCGCCCTCGGCAATCCGGATGAACCGATCGACCGGGAGATCGGTGAACGTCTGCGTCAGGCCGGTCGTGGGCCAGAACACCTCCAGCTTCTCGATGCGGGTCGCCCGGCCCAGACCGATGGTCTGGCGCAGCGGATTGGCGCCGAAGCTGCCGCCGCTGTTGACGTGCCGGTAGACGGTGCGCGGCGTGCCGCCGTCGACGATCTCGGCCCGGATGCGGGCGCCGATGGCCGAGCGGTTCGAGCGCACGCCGACCAGCCTGATCGTGAGCCAGTGGTTGCCCTGTCCGGGGTTGCGGTACAGGGCGTTGCCGAACCGGTCCCCGGGATAGGCTCCGCCCATCTGCTCGAAGACGTCCTGATCGCCGTCGTGGTCGAGGTCGGCGAAGAACACGCCGTGCCCCTTCTGCAGATGGCCGAAGCCGCCCGCGTAGGTCACGTCGGCGAAGCCCCGGCCGTCCCGGTTGCGGAACATCACGTTGGGCATGAGGCTGTGGTACGGCGGATAGCCGGTGCCGACGTAGAAGTCGAGGTAGCCGTCGTTGTCGAGGTCGCCGAAGTTGGCGCCCATGGCGGCGTTCGGACGGACCAGCCCGTAGCGCTCCGCGACCTCCTCGAAGCCGCCCTCCCCCGTCCCGCGGTAGATGCGCGCCAGCTCGATGTCGAGCGGCAGCCCCAGCGCGCTCGCCGCCAGGTGCTCGGTGCGGGCCAGGTACGCCGACACGTAGAGGTCGAGCACGCCGTCGTTGTCGACGTCCCAGAACCAGGCCGGGAAGCTGGCGAGCGGCCGCTCGACCCGCAGCCGGCGCGCCATGTTGGTGAACGTCCCGTTGCCGTTGTTGCGGTACAGGCGGTTCCGGCCGCCGTGATTGGAGACGTACAGGTCCGGAAGGCGATCGCCGTCGTAGTCGCCCCAGACGACCGCCTTCGCGTAGCCGTGGTTGAGCACGCCGGCGCCGGCGGCCACGTCCGTGAACGTCCCGTCGCCGTTGTTCCGGAAGAGCTGGCTCGGCGCCCGCAGCGCCTGCGAGCTCTCGTTCCCGACGTAGAGATCGAGATCGCCGTCGTTGTCGTAGTCTGCCCACGACGCGGTCTGGGTGGGATAGTGCGCGTCGCCCAGGCCGGCCGCGAACGTCACGTCGGTGAACGTCCCGTCGCCGTTGTTGCGCAGCAGCGAGTTGGGATACCGGCCGTGCTGGTGCAGCCAGGCGCCGCGCAGCACCAGCAGGTCCACGTGGCCGTCGTTGTCGTAGTCCGCCTGGATGATGTTCAGGCCGCCGAACAGGCCCCGCAGCCCGGCCTCGTCCGTCCGCTCGGAGAACGTCCCGTCGCCGTTGTTCCGGAACAGCCGGAGCTGCCCCGCAGTGTCCCAGGTCGACGTCGCGATGTCCAGCCAGCCGTCGCCGTCGAAGTCCTCGGCCGCCGCGCCGCCGCTCATGTCGAAGACGTCGAGCCCCAGGTCGGGCGCGATGTTGGCGAAGCGCGGCAGCTCACCGACCGCCCCGAACGCCGCGGTCGGGATCAGGTAGGCCGCGGGCACGTCGTCCGGATAGCCGCCGATCGTCATGTACGCGATGTTGAGCAGCCAGCGCGCGGACAGGTGCAGCTTGACGGCCTCCTCCTCCATGTTGTCCGGCGTCGGCGCGGGGGTGTCGTCGAGCACGCCGGTCAGGGCCGCGATCGCCTGCCGGGAGGGGTTCTGGTCGCTGTGAATGCCGTCACCGCGCAGCGGCAGGATGCAGGCCTCGGCGTTGGGATGGTGCGCGCAGTTCCGCGTCTCGCCGAGGCGCAGATACGCCACGCCGAGGCGATAGCGCGTCTGGTTGCGGATGCCGACCGCCGCGGGCGGCACGAGCTCCAGCGCCTGCTCGATGAGGCGGATGGCCTCCGTCTCGTTGCCCAGCCGCAGCTCGTGCTCGGCCAGCTCCACCGTCCGGCGCCAGCGCACCGGCCCGGCAGCCGACCGCGGCAGGGACGCCAGCTCGCGACGGGCGCGGATTGCCGGCCCTTCTCCGATGTAGCTGTTCGTCTCCGTCGCGCTGTCGGCAATCTGTCCGAGGGCCGCCAGCATCCGCTGGTGGCTGTCGGCGGGCGACGGCGAGCCGGCCTGGGCCAGGACGGCGGAGGCAGCGAGCGCCGACAGCGCCAGCGCGGCCAGCAGCACGACCGCGGTCGGCACGCCTCGCGGCCCCATGTCGATTCCCAGCCCGGAAAATCGTGTCCGGCGCGCCAGGCAGGCGGTCACGGCCCGTTGAGGTTCGCCAGCTCGCGGCGGGCGTCAACGTTGCCGGGCTCCAGCCGCAGCGCCCGCTCGTAGCCCGCCCGCGCCGCCTCCCGCTCGCCGTGCGCCACGTGCACGCGCGCCCGGCCGATCCAGGCCTGCACGGATTCGGGCTCGGCAGCGATGGCGCGGTCGAAGGTGCGCGCCGCCGGAGCCAACTGGCCGGACACCGCCTCCGCGGTGCCGAGCTGCACCAGCACCTCGTCGTCTTCGCCGAGCACCGTGAGCGCGGCGTTGAAATCGCCGATCGCCTCGGCCGCCCGGCCGGCCAGCAGGCGGGCGCGGCCGGCCTGGAACCGATCGCGGGCGCGCTGCCGCCGCCACGACTGCCTGATCTGGTACAGCCGGCGCGGCTCCAGCTCGGCCAGCCGGGTGTAGTAGTCGATCGCCTGCTCGTACTCGCCGCCGGCCAGATGCGTCTCGGCCAGGAGCCGCAGCGCCACCTCGTTGACGGCCTCATCGCGGAAGGACGCCAGCAACGCGTCCAGCACGGGCTCCGTGACGGCGCCCCGGAAGAGCCGCCGCAGGCGGCCGTCGCCGTCGAAAACGAACGTGGACGGGAGCGCCGCCTCGTCCTCCGTGCCGAAGAACTGCGCCATGACCTGCTCGTCGGCCAGGAACTGCGCGTAGGGAATGGCGAACCGCTCGATCGACTCGCGCACCGAGTCGAGGTCCCGCAGCTCGACGCTGAGGCCGACGAAGTCGACCTCGTTCTCGTAGCGCCCCGCGAGCTCGACGAGCTGCGGCAGCTCCTCGTTGCAGGGGGCGCACCACGGCGCCCAGAAGTTGAGCACCGCCGGCCGGCCGCCGCCCACCGGCGCCGGCTCGCCGTCCAGCCGCTGCGCAACCACCGTGGGCGAGGGCGCGGCGGTCAGCCTGGGGCGCGTCCCGTCCGACCAGCTCTCCAGCGCGCGCGCGGCGACGTCCGCGGCGCCCTCCCGCACGAGCAGCAGGCGGTCGACCGGCAGGTCGTTCCAGACCTCGACGGCGCCGGAGGGCCAGCGCACCTCGAGCGCATCAACCGTCGTCGACTCGCCCAACCCGAAGTGCAGGTCGAGCGGCACCTGGGCGCGGAAGCCCTCGGTGATCTTGACGAAGTCGCGGCGCCGCTCGCCGCCGGCGGTCAGCACGACCTGCGCCCCCAGCGCGTCGGGCCGCGAGCGCGTCGCCGCCAGCCGGACGCGCGCGAAGCGGCGCGGCGCGGACGTGTTCTCGAACAGGCGCAGCCCGCGCAGCGTCAGCAGCGCGAGATCGAGGTCGCCGTCCCCGTCGATGTCCACCGGCGCGGCCGCGCGGCCGTCGTGGTCGGCGTCCAGCCCGAACACGTAGCCGCTCTGGACGAACGGCTCGCCCGCGCCGTCGGGCCGGTAGAACAGGTGGTCCCGCTCGTAGCCGCTGAACGATCCGCGGAAGCCGTCGGCCTGCTCCACGAGCACGGGCTCGGGCGCCGCCTGCTGCTCGAGCCCCTCGGCGTCGGCGACAACCTGTCGCCAGAAGAACGTTCAATAGTCCGGCGCTTCGGGATCCACGTGGCTGGTGTTGCCGTTCGTGACGAAGATCTCCTTGTCGCCGTCGTTGTCGAGGTCGAAGAAGTGCGAGCCCCACGCCCAGCCGGCCTCGTTGACGCCCAGCGGCACGCCGCGGTCGCCCGAGGCGCCGCCGTCGCGCCCGAGCGTGAAGAGCTGGTTGCCCCGCGCGAGCACGCCGAGCCGGTCGTGCATCGCCTCGCTGACCGACTCCGACAGCCGCACGACGCGGTGCCCGGCGTGCGAGTACATGTTCGAGAGATAGACGCTCCAGTCGCCGCTGTTGTCCCAGTCGGCGATGGTGATGCCCATGGTGAACGCGCCGTCGCGCGCCAGCGGGTGATCCTCGAGGGCCCGGAACGTGCCGTCGCCCCGATTGCCCCAGACGACGTTGCGGCCGTAGTCGTTGCCCTCGAAGATGTCGACGTCGCCGTCCGCGTCGAAGTCGAAGAACTGCCCGACGTAGGTGTAGCGCGTGCCCGTGATGCCGCGGCTCTCGGACTCCTCCGTGAAGCGCAGGCCGCCGTGATTGATGAACAGGAGGTTGTCGTCGCCGTCGTTCGCGTCGACCCGGTTGAAGCGCCCGCCGGTGCCCGAGCGGTTGTTCTGGTAGCCGCCGACGAAGATGTCGAGGAGCCCGTCGCCGTTCACGTCGCCGGCCGTCAGCAGTTGCGACTCGTAGCGCCGCACGCCGCGCGGGTTGTCGAACTCGAGGGCGCGCGGGAGCAGCCGCCACTCGCCGCCCCGGCGCGTGTAGATGCCCATCCAGGCCCGCGCGCCGCTGTAGACGACGCGCGTGCCTACGAGCTCCTCGAGCCCGTCGCCGTCGAGATCCACGAACAGCAACTGGCTCGGGATGAGCCGGTCGTCCCGGAAGGGCAGCGCCTCGCGCACGAAGCCGCCGCGGCCGTCGTTGAGGAACAGGACGGCGTGATTGGCCGCCTCCGTCGCGAGGATGTCCCAGAACCCGTCGCGGTTCCAGTCCACCACGCCCAGCGCCGAGTCGATGAGGCTCATGCCGCCGTTCGCCGCGTCCTGCCGAATGCGGATGTTCGCCGCGGAGCGGTTGAAGTGCAGGCCGACCGCGTCCGTGACGTCCAGGAACGGGCCCGCGGGATTGCTCACGCGCGTCGCAGCGACGGTGTCCAGGCGGCTGATCCGCCACCCGCCGTCGGCCGCGTCGACCAGCTCGACCGCGACGGTAGCGTTCAGCACCGTCCGCGCGCCGCCCGCGTCGGGGCCGCCGAGCTGCACGTGGGCGAGCGCGTACGCGCCGTCCCTGTCCGGCGCCAGGAGGAACTCGAACATCTGCCACGCCGCGCGGTCGACGGACACCCACGCGTCCGCGTGGGCGCGCAGCGCGCCCAGGAAGGCGTCGCGACCGAGCGGCTGCAGCTCTTCCGCGGCGTAGCGGCGGATGGCGAGCGTGGGGTCGGCGACCGTCCGGCCCTGCCCGGGCCGCGGAAAGCGCCCCTCGAAGTCGGCCGTGAAGGCGCCGGCCGCCAGCTCCCAGTCGAAGCGGCGCAGCCCGGCCAGCAGCGACGCCTTCAGATCGTCCTGCGCGCGCGACTGCGTGTCCTCGGACTCGGCGACGTCCGTGACGTAGGTCTCCGGCGCGGAAAGAGGAAACGGCGCCCGGCCAGACTGCGCGGCGGCGGCAGGCGCCGGCAACGCGTGCAGGACCGCCAGGCCGGCTGCCACGACTGCCAGTCGGCGGAGAACGTGCCTCTGATGGCTGGCGGTTTGCATCGTCAGCAACCCCGATCCGGGAGTCAACCCCAGCAGGCAGTATAGCCAGACGCGGCACGGCGCGCCAGACGGAGCGCCGCCCGCTCGCCGCGGAACGATAGCGCTTGACACGATGTTTCGGCAGCGTAACATGGCGGACAGTCAAGGGTGGCTTCGCACGACGATCGCCACCGGACGGCGAGCCTCGTCGGCGCAGCCAGCTCCGTTGCCATCATGACCGTGGTCATGACAAGGAGGAAACCGTGTCGAGACGAGGCGTTCGCATCGCGAGTCTGCTGTCGGCGTGTGTCCTGCTGTCCACCGGCGCGGCGGCCCAGACGGGCAGCATCGCCGGGAGCGTCCTGGACGAGACGGGCGGCGTGCTGCCCGGCGTCACGGTCGATGCCGCCAGCCCTGCGCTCATCGAGGGCAGCCGGACCACGTTCACCGATGGATCGGGGCTGTACGCCATCGAGGGGCTGCGCCCCGGGACCTACACGATCACGTTCACGCTGCCCGGCTTCAACACCTTCGTCCGCGAGGGGATCGAGCTGACGACCGGGTTCACGGCCAACGTCGACGTGACGATGGGCGTCGGCGCGGTCGAGGAGACGGTGACCGTCTCCGGCGCCTCCCCCATCATCGACGTCCAGAACGTCGTCCACCAGGAGAACCTCTCGCGCGAAACGCTGGACACCATCCCGACCGGCAAGACCTACTGGGGCTACGCCGCGCTGACGGTGGGCGCGACCACGGACATCCTGGGCGGCGGCCAGGACGTCGGCGGCAGCCTCGGCGACACCTGGGGCCACGTGCTGATCCATGGCAGCCACCACACCGACGGCGACATCCTGTGGGACGGGATGTCCATCAACGCCTCGGTGACGGCCGGGGGCGGGACGGGCAAGATCCTGTACATGAACCAGGCCGCCATCCAGGAGATGGTGATGATGACCGGCGGCATGGACGCCGAGACGTCCACCGGCGGCGTCGGCATGAACGCGATCCCCAAGGAGGGCGGCAACCAGTTCAGCTACTACGTGAACGTGAGCGGCACCAACGAGCACCTCCAGAACGGGAACTGGAACGAGGCGCTCGGCGCGCGCGGCCTGGGGCAGACGCCGCTCGAGGGCACCAAGGACATCTGGGACTACGGCATCGGCGTCGGCGGGCCGATTGTGAACGACCGGCTGTGGTTCTACACGGCCCACCGCTGGTGGGGCACCGAGCGCTTCGCGCGCGACAGCTTCCACAACCTGGCGCCGGACGCCCCTGCCACGGGGTTCCCCGTGTTCTACGAGCCGGACCTCAACAACCCGTCCATCACCGAGAGCGTCCAGCGCGACCACGCCCTGCGGCTGACCTGGCAGGTGAGCGAGCGGAACAAGCTCACCCTGACGCGCCACCAGCAGACGAGCTGCTTCTGCCAGCAGCTCGCGGTGTTCGGCGTGGTCGACTACAAGGCCTCGGTCGATTTCCCGCAGGAACCGGTGTCGCTCACCCAGGCCAAGTGGACCATGCCGGCCAGCAACCGGCTGCTCTTCGAGGCCGGCGTGTCGTACGTGTTCAACAACTCGACGCCCCGGCCGCAGCCCGAGACGCGGCCGACGGACATCGCGGTCGGCATCCTCTCGCCGTTCCGCTACATCAACCTGCAGGCCTACTGGACGAGCACGCCGGCGCTGTACGGCTTCGCGCACGAGTTCCCCAACCTGACCTCGCACGCCTCGGTCTCGTACGTGACGGGGTCGCACACGTTCCAGGCCGGGTTCGAGCACACGCACTTCTGGGAGTACCACAATTCCGCCCGGGTCATCAACAACCTCGAGTACCGCTTCCTGAACCCGGGCTTCTCGTACCAGGTCCGCCAGTTCGGGACGCCGCGGAACTCGTTCATGGACGCGGACGACCTCGGGTTCTTCGCGCAGGACCAGTGGACGATCGACCGCCTGACGCTGAACCTCGGCGTGCGCTACGACTCGATCCACGGCTACGTGCCCGCGCAGACGCACCCGGCGAGCCGCTTCGTGGGCGCCTTCTCCACCGAGCGCATCAACAACCTGCCGAACTGGAAGGACATCAACCCGCGGCTGGGCGCCGCCTACGACCTGTTCGGCGACGGCCGGACGGCGCTCAAGGTGAACTACGGCCGCTACATCTTCGCGGTCGGCACGTCGGTTGCGCAGTTCAGCAATCCGATGGAGGCCATCAAGGTCGATTCGGCACGGTTCTGGAACGACAACACGTTCGAGGCCTGGGGGCTGCCGCCCGGCAACGGCGACTACAACCCGGACTGCAACTTCGACAACTTCGCCGCGAACGGCGAGTGCGGGGCCATCATCGACCCCGAGTTCGGCCTGCCCGTGATCACGAACCGCTTCGCCGACGGCGTGCTGGACGGCTGGGGGAAGCGCAAGTACAACTGGCAGTTCTCCGTCGGCATCCAGCACGAGATCACCGACGGCTGGTCGGTCGACATCGGCTACTTCAACCGCCGGAACGCGAACTTCCTCGTGCTCGACAACAAGAACATCGGCCCCGACGACTTCCGGGAGTACAGCATCACGGCGCCGGTCGATCCGACCCTGGGGGACTACAGCGGGCAGCCCATGACCGGGCTGTACGCCATCACCCCCGAGGGGCAGGCCAAGGGCACGGACAACGTGTTCGAGTTCGCCGACCAGTACGGGAACATGAGCGAGGGGTTCAACGGCATCGACATCGCGTTCAACGGCCGCCTGGACAACGGCGTCACGCTCACCGGCGGCATGTCCACGGGGGCGATGGCGTCCGACGAGTGCTTCGTCGTCGATTCGCCCCAGCAGGCCCGGCCGGGGTTCTGCAACATGTCGCCGTCGTGGTGGGACTACGGCACGCAGTTCAAGCTCAACGGCTCGGTGCCGCTGCCGTACGAGACCGAGGTGGCCTTCGTGCTCCAGAACCTGCCGGGGCTGTACCGGATGTCGGACTACCGTATCGGCCAGGGAGGACCTGCGGAGCTGGCGTCGGTCGAGGAGCAACTGGGGTTCCCGCTGGCCACGGGCGAGCAGATCCAGTTGTTCCCGTCCGGCATAGGGTATTACGGGGATCGGCCGGACATCTCGGTGGTCTACAGCGCCTCCACGTTCCTGGACAACAGCACGGAGTTCGAGCCGCGCCTCACGCAGCTCGACCTGCGGTTCGCGAAGATCTTCGACTTCGGCCAGGCGCGGATACGCGGCTGGTTCGACATCTACAACGTCTTCAACGCCAGCGCCGCCACGCGTCTCTCCGCCAGCTACCAGGCCGGCGGGGCGTTCCCGCGCATCTCGGACATCATGGTCGGCCGCCTGTACCGCTTCGGCGGCCAGTTCGACTGGTAGCGGCGGGCACACCGCCGGCGCCCGGCTGTCGCCGCCGGGGGACGAATCCCCGCGGTCGCGGCAGCCGGGCGACCCCGCCCGGACCCCTCCCGGAC
>CAZMWA010000064.1:0-8278 GCA_964569405.1 uncultured Vicinamibacteraceae bacterium
GATCATTCTGGCGTAGTGCGCGGCGTCCGCTTCGCGAAACAGCACGGCCAGGACTGCCGAGGTGTCGACGATCACGTGGGCAACCCCCGTTCGTCATAGAGAAGGTCGCCATGATCCGCGGCCGACGGCCCCGGATCCAGCTCTTTGGCGCAGCGTTCGCCGATGGCGAGCAGCTTCTCGACGCGGACGTCCACGTCCCGCCGACGCTGCTCCCGCTCCAGGCGGTCGCGCAGCGCCACGGTGATCGCACCGGTCATCGTCTCGCCGGTCAGCCGAGCGAGTTCGCCAGCCAGCCGACAGGTCTCCTCGTTCTTGATGTTCAGGCTCATGGCAGGGTCCCTGGTAGAACGTCGAGCGTTCATTCTACCCCAATCCCGGAATGCCTGCGCCGGCGTGATACCCTGCCGGCATGGCTGGCATGCAGTACACGATTCGAGGGGTTCCCGCGGAGGTCGACGCCGCCCTTCGACAGCGGGCCAGGCGTGAGGCCAGGAGTCTCAACGCGGTGGCGATCGACGCGCTGGCGCGCGGGTTGGCCCTGAACGCCGTGCCGGTGAAGCATGCCGATCTCGACCATCTGATCGGCTCGTGGCAGGACGACCCGGCGTCCGACCGGGCCGTCGCCGAGTTCGAGCGCATCGACGACGAGTCCTGGAAATGACCGTCGCTCTCGACACCAACGCCTGCCGCGACTTCATGCGCGGCGTGGTCGAACGGGTCGACATCCGCAGCTCGTGACCTGCTGAGCTGCGCCGCGGACGATAGTGTTAGGATTCCCTGCGCGTAGTACGGCACGGATGCCGGCAACCATTCGGTTATTCGGGAAGGGGACAGGAAGATGAGAACAGCACTGCTCGCCATCGTCGTCAGCCTCGCGTTCAGCGGCCTGGCCTTTGCCCAGGACGAGGCGCCGCCGCCCTGCGGGCCGGCCGGCGACCTCGGGATGAAGTTCTCCAAGAACGTCGCGGCCGACTCGCGCTGCTTCGAGATCCGCATGTACACCGCCGAGCCGGAGATGGACGGCAAGGGCGGCATCGACAACCTGCACCGGCGCTTCCGCGAGGGCGAGGCGGCGCTGTTCGAGAAGCACGGGGCCGAGATCGTCTGGTCCTGGCAGAGCCTCGACAATCCCAACACGCTGATCTGGATGCTGGCCTACAAGGACCGCGCCCATCGCGACCAGGTGTTCGCGGACTTCCGGGAGGACCCGGAATGGCTCGAGCTGCGCGCGAAGTACGAGGTGCCGCTCGACGCCGAGGTGTTCATGATGAGCGCCACCGACTACTCCAAGTTCAAGTAGTCCGCCGGAGCGTCATCCGGCGCTCTCCGATTCCGATCGACGCCTTGCCGGCCGCGGCAGCGGACGCACCGCTGCCGTGAGCCGGCGGGCGGCGATTCCGTGCCCGTCCAAGCCGCCGGCGCGCCCTGCCTCCCGCCCCGCTGATGCCCGGAACCCTGCTCGAACGCCTGCGCGGTCGTGCGGAGTGGAAGTTCCTCGCCATCCTGCCGCGCGCCAACCCGCTGCTGGCCGCCGTCTGGTGGACCGTGCTGGTCCTGCGCAGCCTGCTGCCGGCCCTGTTCGCCGTCGCGATGGGGCTCCTCGTCGGCGCCGTCGAGGCGGGCGAGGGCTTGGGCTGGCCGCTCGCCGGCGTCGGCGCCGTGTTCGTCCTGCTGCAGGTGCTCCCGCCGCTGCACCTCGCCGCCGGTGCCAACCTGGGCAGCTCGGCGGCGGCCTGGCTCTACGACGAGCTGACGGTGGCCTGCGTGGAGCCGCGCGGCATCGGACACCTGGAGGACCCGGAGCTCGCCGGCGACCTGACCATGGCGCGGGACTTCGACCTCGGCATCAGCGGCCCGCCGCTGGCCATCTCGATGGATTTCATCGCGGCCGGACTGGTCGAGCTGCTGGCCGGGCTGACCGCCGTGGCCATCCTGTTCGCCTACGCCTGGTGGGCGCCGCTGCTGCTCGGCGGCGCCTGGCTCGCCACGCACTGGCTGCTGCGCGAGAGCGGGGTCTGGAAGGACCGGCAGACCGACGCCGTGCGCGAGGCGCAGCGGCACGCCGACTACGCGTACCGGCTGGCGGTGGACGCGCCGGCCGCCCGGGAGCTGCGGCTGTTCGGCCTCGCCGGCTGGATCATCGAGCGCTTCCGGCGTCACCGGCGCCGGCTCCACGATCTGCGCTGGGAGGCGACGAAGCTGCGCGAGCGCCCGGTGGCGGCCAGCCTGGTCCTGGTGCTGGCAGCCAACGTCATCGTCTTCTGGTCGCTGGCCGCCGACGTCGCCGCCGGCGCGCTGCCGCTCGACCGCCTCGTGATGTTCGCCGGCGCCGCCATCGGCGCCAGCACCATCGCCTTCGGCGGGTTGTCGTGGGCCCTCGACGGCGCGGGCGCGCCCGCCGCCGCCGTGCTGCGGCTGCGCGCGGCGATGGCGCCGCGCGGCGCGCTGACCCGCGGCTCGACGCCGGCGGCCGGACTTCCGGCGCGGGAGATTCGCTTCTCCGGCGTGCGCTTCGCCTATCCCTCGCGGCCGGAGTCGCCCGTGCTGGACGGGTTCGACCTCACGATTCCGGCCGGCTCGTCGCTCGCGATCGTCGGCCAGAACGGGGCCGGCAAGACGACGCTCGCCAAGCTGCTGTGCCGGCTGTACGAGCCGCAGGCAGGCGCCATCGAGGCGGACGGCGTCGACCTGCGCGAGCTGGACGTCGAGTCCTGGCGCGAGCGGATCACCGCCGTGTTCCAGGACTTCGCGCGTTTCGAGCTGCCGCTGGCCGACAACGTGGCGCCCGCCGGCGCGCCCGCGGCCGTCGTCCGCGACGCGCTGGCGCAAGCGGGCGCGGCCGACCTGGCCGCCCCGGACACCATCCTCGCGCGCGGCTACGACGGCGGCACCGAGCTGTCCGGCGGCCAGTGGCAGCGGGTCGCCCTGGCCCGGGCGCTCGCCGCGGTGCGGCAGGGCGCGGGCATCGTCCTGCTCGACGAGCCCACCGCGCAGCTCGACGTGCGGGGCGAGGCGGAGATCTTCGAGCGCATCCTGCGGGCGACCCGCGATGCGACGACCATCCTGATCTCGCACCGCTTCTCCACCGTCCGCCACGCGGACCGGATCTGCGTGCTGGAGCACGGAAGGGTCGTCGAGTTGGGCGCTCACGACGAGCTCATGGCGCTGGGCGGACGCTACCGGACGATGTTCGACCTGCAGGCGCAGCGCTTCGCAGAGGAGGAAGACGAGGAGACGGGGCTCGATGTCCTCGACTGACGCGACGCGCGCCGGCGTCGGCGATCTGCCCGCGGCGCTGCCGTCGATGTGGCGGGCGCTGCGCCGCGGCTTCGACGCGGAGCCGGCGCTCTTGACCGTCGCCTTCACGCTGGCCCTGCTGGCCGCCCTGCCCGACGCGCTCATGGCGGTCTGGCTGAAGCTGCTGGCCGACGGGCTGCTCGGCGACGACGCGACGCTCGTTGCGGTTGCCGCGGGAGGTCTCGCCGTCTCGGCGACCCTGACCTGGGTGCTGCGCGTGGCCAGCGACCGCACCCAGCGCCGCTTCCGCGACCGGGTCACCATCGCCCTGGAATCCCATGTCGCCGGCCTGCAGGCCAGCGTCGCCACGGTCGAGCACCACGAGCGGCCGGCGTTTCTCGACCGGCTCGCGGTCCTCCGCAACCAGGTGTTCGTGCTCGACCACATGTACATGTCGCTGTTCACCACCGGCGGCTGGATTCTGCGCCTGACGGTGACCATCGGCCTGCTGGTGTCCATCCACCCTGCGCTGGCCCTGCTCGCCCTGTGCGCGCTGCCGACGGTGGCGACCGCCTCGTGGCGGCCTGCGGTGGAGCGCGCCGCCGAGCAGCGGGGCGCGCAGGCCCAGCGTCTGGCGCGGCACCTGTTCGACACCGCCACGACCGCCGGGCCGGGCAAGGACGTCCGCGTCACCGGCATCGGCCCGCGCCTGGTGCGCGACCGGCGCGTGGCCTGGGAGCGCTGGTACCGCCCGGTGGCGGCGGCGCGCTGGGCCAGCGCGGGCTGGCACACCCTCGGCTGGAGCGTCTTCGGCGCCGGCTTCGTCGGCGCGGTCGTCTTCGTGGCTTCCGGGCTGCGCGCGTCGCCGGGCGACGTCCTCCTGCTGCTGGCCGCCGGCTCGCGCCTGGCCGGCTACGTCAGCGCCACGGTGGGCGAGATCGGCTTCCTGCGCGGCATCTGGCTCGACGGCTCGCGGCGCATCGCGTGGCTCGAGGACTACGCGGCCGCGCAGGCCGAGCGCGCCGACCGGCCGGCTCCGGCGTCCATCGAGCGCGGCATCGCACTGGAGAAGGTGTCGTTCGCCTATCCCGGCACCGACCGCCTGGTGCTGGACAGCGTCGACCTCAGCCTCCCGGCCGGCGCGGTCGTGGCCCTCGTCGGCGAGAACGGCGCGGGCAAGACCACCCTGGTCAAGCTGCTGGGCAGGATGTACGAGCCGAGCGCCGGCCGCATCCTCGTCGACGGCGAGGACCTCGCGCGGATGCCGGCGGCCGAGTGGCGCGCGCGCCTCGCCGGTGCGTTCCAGGACTTCTTCCGCTTCGAGCTGCCGGCGCAGCGGACGGTCGGGGTCGGCGACGTCCCGCGCCTCGACGAGCGCCCGGCGGCGGAGACCGCCATCGGCCGGGCCGGGGCCGAGGACGTCGTCGCCACGCTGGCCGACGGCCTCGATACCCAGCTCGGTCCCACCTGGCCGAACGGCGTGGAGGTGAGCGTCGGGCAGTGGCAGAAGCTGGCGCTCGCCCGCGGCTTCATGCGCGACGAGCCGCTGCTGCTCGTGCTGGACGAGCCCACCGCCGCCCTCGACGCCGAGACCGAGCACGCGCTCTTCGAGCGCTACGCCGGCGCCGCTCACGGCAACGGACGCGGCGCCCCGCCGCCCGGCGGCCGCATCACCCTGCTGGTCTCGCACCGCTTCAGCACCGTGCGCATGGCGGACCTCATCGTGGTCCTCGACGGCGCCCGCGTCGTGGAAACGGGCAGCCACGAGGAGCTGATGGCCGCCGGGGGACACTACGCCGAGCTGTACGAGATCCAGGCCGCGGCGTATCGGTAGGGAGCAGACATGACCAGAATCCTGATCGGCGTCGTCGTTCCGTTGGTGGTCCTGGTGCTGTCCATACCGATGATCCTGGGCAAGGTGCCCCCCAACGGCGCATACGGCTTCCGGACGCCGAAGACCCTTTCGTCCGACGAGGTCTGGTACCCGGCCAACCGGGCGGCAGGGTGGTTCATGCTTGCCGCTTCGGTCATATCGATTTGCCTCAATCTGGCCTTGTGGTGGACCTTTCCGGAATGGACGCTGGACAGGGCGGTGTCGTGGATGACGGGCGGAACCATGATCATGCTCGGGTTGAGCGTCCTCGCATCCTTCATCTACCTCAGACGACTCTGAGGGCTGCGCTCGACGTCCCTGCGAGCCACAATCCACCGGCGATGGCATGGGGCTGCTCGACGGCTCATACGGCGTGGTCCCCTTCGGTCGGCGGCCAGCGATCGCCCACGCGGCGAGCCTCGTCCGCGCCGGGCCATGGGGGCATCGTCACGATGACCAACCGGAGGTCGTCGTCGCCGGTACTGCGGAACTGGAAGTGCGTCCCGCGCTCGATCGTCAGCGAAGCGCCCGGCTCGACGTCTTCGGACGGCCACCGGCAGTTGCTCGTGACCACTCGCATCAGCGGCGGTCGGCGCGGCCGCGAGCGCGAGTTCCGGCGCGTCTATGATTCGGCGCTCCAGTAGCGGCGCCATCGATCTCCGAGCTCGGCGGTGTCCGCCGCTACTCGACGCCTTCCATCAGGTAGTCGACGAGCGCGGGCACGATGATGTCCGGCCGCTCCAGGTGCGGCACGTGACCCAGCCCGGGAAAGAGCAGCGTGCGACCGTTGCCGTTCGGGACGGTGTCGGCCAACACGTGCATTCGCTCCTGAAAGACCTCCGCCGGACCGAGCAGCAGATCCTCCGCGCCCCCGAAGGCGAGCGTCGGCACCTGGATATGCGCCCAGTCGTAGACGACCGGGTCCTGGTAGAGCATCTGGCTGATGATCGCCTGCACCATGGCGAGGCGCGGATAGTCGGAGCTGAGGGTCCACGACGAGCGGATGCGGGTGTAGAGCTCGAACTTGTCGTTCCAGGTCGACGGGTCGTGCCCGACGTACCGGCTGAGGCTCCGGCGGGTGCTCTGGTAGTCGGTCTGGAGGATCCGCTCGTAGATCTGATCGACCGGCGTCATCGGGCGATTGAACCGGTTGTCGGAGAGGCCGATGGGGTTGTAGATGACCAGCCGCTCGACCGAGTCGGGATACTGCGTGGTGAACCGCGTGGCTAGCATGCCGCCCATCGAGTGGCCGACCGCCATGACCTTGTCGATCCCCTCGTGCTCGAGGATGAGCTGCGTGTTGCGCGCCTGCGTGTTGAAGTTGTAGGGCGCGATCGGCTTCGACGACTTGCCGTACCCGATCTGGTCCGGGACGACGACGCGGAATCCGGCGTCGGTCAGCCCGTCGATGATGTCGCCGAAGTAGAAGCCGCCGAAGTTGTTGCCGTGCATCAGCAGGACGACATGGCCGTTGGCCGTGCCGGTCGGCGCGATGTCCATATAGGAGATGCGCACGTCCTGGCTGTAGACATTGATGTCGAGATAGTTGCTCGGGGCCGGATACGGGCACTCGTCGCAGGTGATGCTGCCCGGCTTGAGGTCTGTCGGCGTCGGTACCGGCGGCAGAATGTCGCGACCCTGGGCGCCGGCGGCGGCCGCCACACCGAGAATCACGAGCACCGAGGCGAGTGTTCTGAGATAAGCGTGCATGAGTCCTGCTCCGTGGTCTAGAGGTGCCGGTAAATGTACCATACGCCGGTGGATCGAGCCAGAATCGCCCGCGCACGCAGAGGCCGCCACCGAGGAGATCGATACAGGCGTGCCGTCCGGCCGCTCCCGATCGCGAGGTGGTCTTCGAGCGCCCCGGTCACGATTGCTTCCGTTCGGCGCCTCTACTGCTCGATGACCCGCGTGACCGCCTTCGAACCGAGCCCGCCGCTCGCCCAACCGCCGACCGCGGCCGAGAACTTCCCCGCCGTGCCGCCGGCCACCATGATCAAGACGTTCTCGGGCTGCGCGAACTTGGGAAACGGCCGGTCCAGCGCCTCGGCGGTCGGGCGTCCGTCGGGACCCACCCAGTCCTTCGGAAGTGCCCGGGCCACCGTCCCCTTCTGGCACTCCTCGTTCGGAAGCACGTCGCGCAACGGCCTTCCCGTCACCTCCTGAATGCGGGCTCGGAGGTCGTCCCTGGTGAACCCGTCGCGCTCGAACGTGCGGGCGTGCTCGGGCGAGACGACCAGCAGCGCCTGGTCCATGCCGTGCAGCTTGACGTGAGCGATGGCTTCGAGCGAGAGCCCCATGCTGGCCGCCAGCGACCGCGAGTTGCGCGAGAGCTGGTCGCGGATGGCGCGCGGCGCCTCGGCCGCGAAGACGGTGACGGTGCTCTGCTCGCGGTCGAAGCCGCGTTCGACGTGCAGCGGCTCCCAGCAGCTCAGCTCCTCGAGCTCGCCTATGCAGGCACCGAACTTGCCCGGCTGGCCGAGCGTCGACATGTCGACCTCGCCGGGACGGCCGCCGCCCACGTTGCGGACCACGAGCTGCAGGGCGCGCCCGATGGTGGCGTTGGCGCGAGTTCCCTGGCCGAAGACGTTGCGCCCGCAGTTGAGTCCGATTTCGTGCCGGATGGGACCGTTGACGATGACGAGCGGGCCGACGAAGTAGGTCGTGGCGAGCACGCCGTGGAGGTTGAAGGCGTCCGTGCAGGCCGCCTCGACCGCGGCGATGACCACCGGCAGGTACTCCGGTTTGCAACCGGCCATGACGGCGTTGATGGCGACCTTCTCCACCGTGGCCGGGGCCAGGTTGGGCGGCACGTCGGCCACCACTTCACCCGGCTGCCGTGAGGTGCCGGCCAGCATCCGCGCGACCCGCTCCTCGGTCGGCGGCACCACCGGCAGGCCGTCGGTCAAGCCCTGCTGGTCGAGGAACTCGAAGGGATCGAGGTCGGCCGGCATGCGGACCCGCCGCGCGGCCAGCTTCGAGGCGTCGCGCCTGGCCGCCAGCCGGCGGGCCACGTCCGGATCGTGGATCTTCGATCCGCAACCCGGGCGCATATCGGGCAGCGATTCGCCTTCGCCCTCGATAGCGGGTGCGGCGCCGCCGCAGCGCTCGGCCGCAAGACCGACCAGCGTCTGCAGGTCGGTCTTGCCGAAACCCTCGAAGCTCGTC
>CAZMWA010000065.1:0-24649 GCA_964569405.1 uncultured Vicinamibacteraceae bacterium
CCATGGCCGGGAAGTTGAACGGCGTGATCCCGACGCAGACGCCGAGGGGCTGGACGAGGCTGTAGGTATCGATGCCCCGGGCGACGTTCTCGACGGTCTCGCCCATCATCAGCGACGCGATGCTGCAGGCGTGCTCCACCACCTCGATGCCGCGCCACACCTCGCCGCGCGCGTCCTCCCGGGTCTTGCCGGTATCCCGGCACAGGAGGCGGGCGATGTCGTCCTGGTTCTTCTTCAGGATGTCCTGGTAGGCGAACAGCAGCCGGGCGCGCTCGGGCGTCGGCACGCCGCGCCAGGTCCGGAAGGCCGCCCTAGCGCCGCAGACCGCCCGATCCACCTCGTCGGCGGTGGCGAAGGGCACCTCGCAGAGCACTTCCTGCGTGGCGGGATCGGTCACGTCGATGCCGCCCGCGCAGCTCTGGACGAACCTGCCGTCGATGAATAGCTCGAGCTTGCTCATGGAAGCGGATAGTACGCCCGTCAGGGCACGGCCACGTCGGGAAACAGCTCGTCGGTCGCCTGCGGCTGGACGCCGAGCGCGTTGAGCGACATCGACACGAGCCGGTAGTTGGCCACGGTCATGACGACGCTCATCATCTCGCGCGTGTCGTAGCGCTCGGCCAGCCTGTCCCAGGTGTCCTGCGCGACGATGCCGTCGCGGTAGATCTCGTCCGCCGCGTGGATGTGGGCCGCCTCGAAGTCGTCCCAGCCGGCCTCGGGCCCCAGCGCGATCCGTTCCGGCTCGAGGCCGTGGTCGCGCGCGCGCCCGACGCTCCCGACGTGCTTGGCCCACTCGTAGACCGCCTGGCAGTTCCAGCCGATGCGGAGAATCAGCAGCTCGCGGAAGTACGGCGTCAGGGGCGAGATGCGGTTGACGTACCCGGACTGCCCGTTGCGGGCGGTCTGCAGCGCCGGATAGCGCGCGAACGTGCGGCGGACGCGGATCCCCTCTCCTTCTAGCGGCGCCACGCGCGGCGCGGCGAGCGGCGGTTCGGGCGCCGGCACGTCCAGGCGGTACGGCACGTCGGCCGGGAAGCGCGCCTGCGCGTTGTCGTCCGGCTGCACGCCCCACGAGTTGTAGAGCATGGCGATCAGGGTGGTCTCGTTGACCGCCATCACCGCGTCGAAGAGCTCGTACAGGTCGTAGCGCCCGGCCAGCGTGTCCCACGTCGCATCGCGCACCGACGAATTGACGTACAGCTCGTCGGCGAGCCGCACCAGCGCCGCCTCGAACGGGTCCCACCCGGCCGCGTCCGGACCCTGCGCGATGCGGTGCACCTCGTCGGGCCCGATGCCGGCCGCCCGGGCCGTCGGCACGTGGTCCGCCCACAGGTAACTCGACTGCGTGAGCCACGCCGTGCGCAGGATGAGCAACCCGCGGTGCCGCGCCGACAGGCTCGAGTCCATCGACGTGAAGAGCACGAACGGCATCACCGCCTCGACCAGCTCCGGCACGCGCAGCATCGTCCGGAACGCGTTCCCGATGCGCACCTGCGACGCGTAGCGCTCGACGAGCGCGCGCTGCGCGGCCGTCCACTCGGCCGCGGGCAGCGGCGCAATCCGCGGCTCGCTCAGGCGCACGAGCGGCGCGCTGCCCGGCGCGTCCGGACGGACCTGCGCCGCGGCCTGCTGCGAGCCGACCGCGAGCGCGGCTCCGATCGCGAAGAAACCGACGACGCCGATGCGGCGGCGGGACTCGATGACGGACATGGCCCTCCTCCCGATTGCTACCGACCCAGGCTCTTCAGATAGTTGACGACGTGCCAGATCTCATCGTCGGCGAGCGGCCCGCCGAAGGCGTCCATCGCGAAGTCGGGGCCGATGCCGTCGCGGATGACCGCGAAGATCTCGCCGTCGCTCGACCCGTGCTGCCAGACGCCGTCGGCCAGGTTCGACGGCCGCGCCCCGTAGGCCGCCGCGGCGCTGGCCAACCGGCCGTCGCCCCGCCCGATCGTCCCGTGGCAGGTGGCGCACAGCCGGTCGTAGGCGGCGGCGCCGGCGGCCAGCGACTCGGGGGTGCTGGCCGCTGGGTTGACGATCGTCCGCGCGTCCGGATGGCCGTGCGGCTCGGCGGGATGCCGGTCCGGGTCCAATTCGCGGAGCAGGCCGACCGTGCTCTCCCGGAGCAGGGGGGCGCCGGCGATGCCCTCGCGGTAGACCGCCATCTCCGCCGGCGTCCGGCCCCGCTCGTTGACGGCGTGCAGGTCGGCCCCGTGCCCGACCAGCAGCTCGATCACGCTGTTCATGCCGTGGGCGGCGGCGGCGTGCAGGGCGGTGTCGCCCGCCGCGTTGGCGGCGCCGGGCTCGCCGCCCAGCTCGACGGCCAGCGCGACGGCCTCCCGGGCGAGCCGCTCCTCCCCCGCCGGAATGCGCGACCCCTGCTCGGCCGACGCCACCGGGTTGTACGACGAGAAGTCGCGGCGGTCCTTGATGAAGGCGCTGCCGCCGCCGCGGCTGTAGCCCAGGCCGGCGGCCGCCATCAGCGGGGTCGTGCCGTCGTCGCTGGCCAGCCGGGTATCGGCGCCGGCGTCGGCCAGCACCTGCATCATGTCGGTTTCGAGAAACTTGGCGGCCAGCCAGTACGGCGTGGCCCCGAGCCAGCGGTTCATCAGGGCGAAGTCGTGGCTCCAGCGCCTGACCGGCGTCGGCTGCGTGAGCCTCGCGTCCGGATCGGCGCCGTGCGCCAGCAGCGCCTCGACCAGCGCCAGGCCGGCGGCGGGATCGGGATTCCGCGCGCGGCGGTCGCGCAGGTCGCCGCGCAGCACGGCGGCGTGCAGCGCGGTGTAGCCGAGCGGCGCGGCGTTGGCGTCCGCCCCCTGCTCGAGCAGGAAGGCCGCGAGCGAGCCGTGCCCGCTGTGGGCGGCAATCACCAGGGGCACGTTGCCGTCGGCCGCGGGGTCGTGCAGGTCGGCGCCGGCGGCGAGCAGCAGCCGGGCCGACTCGACGTCGCCCGAGCGGGCCGCGAAGAGCAGCGGCGTGCTGCCGCCGATGGCGACCTGCCGCAACGGTATGCCGGCCGACGCCGAGCCGGCGGACCGGTTGCCGCCCATGTTGTAGACGCGGTAGCGGACCTCGGACCGGGCCCGGATGTCGGCCCCGTGCGCGATGAGCGCCGCCGCGACGCCGGAATGGCCGTTGGCCACGGCCCACATCAGCGCCGACTGGCCGCGCGTGTGCTCCGCGGCGTTCACGTCGGCGCCGCGCCGCAGCAGGCTCTCCACCGCCGCGACGCTGCCTGCCCGCGCGGCCGCCATGAGCGGGGTCTCGCCGCTCGTGAGCGCGGCGTCGGGATCGGCGCCGGCGGCCAGCAGGGCCTCCACCAGCTCGGCCTGGCCGTTGGCGCCGGCCATGAGCAGGGGGGTCATGCCCAGCTCGTTCGCGGCGCCCGCGTCGGCGCCGGCGGCGAGCAGCAGCCGCGCGGTGTCGAGGTCCTCCCGGTGGGCCGCCCAGTGGAGCGCGGTCGCGCCGTCGGCCTGGGGCTCGTTCACGTCGGCGCCGGCCGCGAGCAGCGCGCGCACCGCGGCCCCGTCCCGCGCCCTCACGGCATCGACGAGCCGCTGCGGGGAGCCGGACTGGCCGCCCGCAGTCACCGCTGCCGAGGCGGCTGCCGCGAGCGCGAGCAGCCCGACGACGAGCGGACCGCTACGCCAGGTCGAGGCGCCCCGTGCTGTCATGGATCCGATCCATGCGCATCCCGAACTTCTCGAGGACGGTCAGGTGCAAGTTGGCCAGCGGCGGCTCGTCCGGATAGCGGAGGTGCCGCCCGCCCCGGAACCGGCCGGTCCCGCCGCCGACCAGCACGAGCGGGAGGTTCCACGGCTGATGGTCGCCCTCGCACATGCCCGCCCCGTAGTACAGGAGCACGTGGTCGAGGAGCGTGCCGTCGCCGTCGGGCGTCGCCTCCAGCCGCCCGAGGTAGTAGGCCACCTGCTCGGCGTGGTGCAGGTTGATGGCGGCGAGCTGCCGCTGGCTCTCGGGGCTGTGCTCGTGCGACAGCGGGTGGTGCCCGCCCGGCGCGCCGATCTCCGGGTACGTGCGGCTGCTGAACTCGCGGCCGACCATGAACGTGATGACGCGCGTCAGATCGCTCTGGTACGCGAGCACCTGCAGGTCGAACATCAGGCGCGCGTGATCGGCGAACGTGGGCGGCACCCCCGCGGGCTGGTCGAACGCCGGCAGCTCGCGGCCCACCTGCCGCTCGGCGAGCTGGATGCGGCGCTCGATGTCGCGCACGGCGTCCAGATACTCGGTCAGCTTGCCCGCATCGCCGGGACCGAGGCCGCGGCGCAGCTCGGCAATCTTGTGGGTGACCGAGTCGAGCAGGCTGCGGTCGCTCGCCAGGCGCGCCGCCCGCGCGGCCGGGTCGGTGCTGCCACCGTCGCCGAACATGCGCTCGAAGACCACCCGCGGGTCGTGCTCCATCGGCAGCGGCGTGGTCGGGCCGCGCCACGACAGCGTGTGGCTGTAGGTGCAACTGTAGCCGCCGTCGCACGTCCCGGCCCCCTTGTCGCCCGACTCCAGCGACAGCTCCAGCGAGCCGAGCTGCGTCTCGCGGCCGAGCTCGCTGGCCAGGAGCTGGTCGATCGAGACGTCCGCGCGGAAGTCGCTCCCCTCCTGGCCGAACGGCCGGGGAATGGCCCCCGTCAGGTACTTGGTGGCGCAGCGCCCGTGCACCGCGCCGCTCCGGGCGGTCAGCCCGTTCTTGTTCTGGGTCAGCCCGGTCAGGACGAGCAGACGCTCGCGAAACGGCGCCAGCGGCCTCAGCGTCGGCGTGAGCTCGAAGTCGGCGCCCTCGGCCGCCGGCGTCCAGTTGTCGATGACCACGCCGTTGGGGACGTAGACCACGCCGAACCGCTGCACCGGCCGCGCGGCGGTCCGCGTCAGCGCCGTCAGGGCCGGCACCATGCCGTCGAGCAGCGGCAGCGCCACCGCCGCACCGATGCCCCGCAGCACCGTGCGCCGCGGGAGAGCCTTGCGGGTGACGATCATGATTCGGACCTCCGCATCTGGAACGGCGTGCTGCGGGCGATGCCCAGGACGATGGTCGACCAGCGGTAGCCGTCGGCGGCGGCCTCGCGCGCGATCGCCCGCACCACCGGGCGGTCGTACGCCTCGAGCCCCCGCCCGAGGGCGTACGTCAGCAGCTTCTCGGTGAACGTCTCGACGAACTGCTCCCGGCGCGCGGCCAGCACGGCGCGCAGCTCCGCCGGCCCGTCGAAGCGCGTGCCGTCGGCCAGGACGCCGGACGCGTCGACCGGCAGCCCGGCGTCGTGCGTGCGCCACTCCCCCACCGCGTCGAAGTTCTCGAGGGCGAAGCCGAGCGGGTCCATCGGCGCGTGGCAGCTCGCGCAGACCGGGTTGCGGCGGTGCTGGGCCAGACGCTCCCTGACCGTCTGCGGCTCGCCGTGCTCGCCGCTCTCCGGCAGGCCCGGCACGTCGGCCGGCGGCGGGGGCGGCGGCGTGCCCAGCAGATTCTCGAGCACCCACTTCGCGCGCAGGACCGGCGACGTGCGGTTGCCGTAGGACGTCACCGCCAGGATGCTGCCGTGGCCCAGCAACCCGCCGCGGCGCGGGTCGGTCAAGGCCACGCGGCGGAAGCGGCTGCCGCGCACGCCGGGAATGCCGTAGTGCCGGGCGAGCCGCGCGTTCAGGAACGTGTAGTCGGCCGTCAGCAGATCGACCACGCTGCGATCCTCGCGCAACTGGCTCTCGACGAACAGCTCGGTCTCGCGCCGGAAGGCCTCGCGGAGGTTCTCGTCGAAACCCGGAAAGAGGTTGGGGTCGGGCACCAGCCCCTGCACGTTGCGGATCGACAGCCACTGGCCGGCGAAGTTGTCGACGAGCGCCCGCGCGCGGGGGTCCGCCAGCATCCGACGCACCTGCCGCTCGAGCACGCCGGGCTCGTGCAGGGCGCCGCTGGCGCCCAGCGCCAGCAACTCGTCGTCGGGAATGCTGCTCCAGAGGAAGAACGACAGGCGCGAGGCCAGCTCGAGGCCGGCGAGCCGGTAGCTGCCGCCGGGCGCCGCGCCCGCGGGGTCGCGCTCGATGCGGAACAGGAACTCGGGGTCGATCAGGATGCGCTCGAGGCCGGCGCGGACGCCGGCCTCGAAGCCGGCCGCGGCGTGCGCGGCCTCGTAGAACGACATCAGCGGCTCGACGTCGTCCGCGGTCACCGGCCGCCGGTAGGCGCGCCGCGTCAGCGTGGAGAAGATCGTCCGGGCGCAGCGGGCTTTCGCCGCCGGGTCGCCGGCGGGCGGGCGGCACGTGAAGATCCGTTCGCGGCTGGCGGTGCGGCCGGAGCCGGTCACGTTGTACGGACCGTCGATGGACACGCTCTCGACGCCCGGCCCCTCGGGCATCGGCGACGTGTCGGTCAGCTCGGTCACCGTCGCGCCGTACTCGCGCAGCGGCGGCTGCAGGACGCCCTCTTCCTCCCACGACTTGCCGATGAAGGCGACGCCGACGAGCCGCGTGCCGGCCTGCACGGGGAGCCGCAGCTCGAGACCGGCGTCGGCGCCGGTGTAGTAATCGTCCCAGTCCTGCGTGGGGTAGCCCGCGCCGCCCGCCGCCATGAACGTGCCGGAGAAGGTCAGCGGGGCCGGCCTGCCGGGCGCCTCGCCGCCAATCGTGTACAGCGCCACCCGGGCGCCGTCGAGACGCACCTCGAGGTCGTGCGCTTCCTCGAGGTTGACGATGTACTCGTAGACGCTGCGCTTGAGCCGGATGCGGATGTCGTAGTCGCCGTCGAGCGGAAAGCGATGGCGGACGGCGATGCCGGCCCGCGACCCGAACGGCAGGTCCTCGCTCATCCGGTCGTTCTGGGTCATGTCGATGGGGACGGCGTAGGCGCGCGACGTGAAACCCGGACCGATGCCGGGATCGCCGACGGCCAGCCGGCTGATGCGGCGGGCGGCCGACAGGTAGCGCTCCATGAGCGCGGGCGACAGCGTGAGCGTTCCCGCCAGGTTGTCGAAGCCGTGGCCGGCGACGTCGGCGGGCAGGAGCGCGCCGCCGTCCACCTCGAGGGCGAGCAGATCGCGGACGGCGTTCGCGTACTCGGCGCGGTTCAGGCGGTGGGTCGGCACGCGGCCCGGCTCGGGCCGGCCCGCCGCCGCGCGGTCGAGCGCCGCCGCGAGCCAGCGGCGGAGGCCCTCGGCTTCGGCCGGCGCGGGCCGGGGCCGGCCGGCGGGCGGCATCATGCCCGCGCGCAGCTTCTGGACCACCGCCTCCCAGCGCGCGGGCGCGGCGCCGACGTCCGCCGGGTCGAGGCGGTCCAGCGCCAGCCCGCCGGTGTTGAGGCGCTCGTTGTGGCAGGCGACGCAGTAGCGGTCCAGCAGCGCCCGCCGGGCGGCCGCGTCGGACGCGGCCGCCGCGCCGCCCTGCGCGGCGGGAGAACCCGTGCCGGCCGGGGCGGCCGCCTGGAGCTGCAGGCCCCAGACGCCGGCCAGGACCAGCCCGCAGCAGCCGATGGCGACCCTGCTCATGCTCGTCCGCACCCGTCGGGCGCCGCCCGCGGCGCCCCCGGCGGGGCTACTGCGCCACCGGGAATCCCCCGCGGACGTTGCCGTGCGGCTTGAGCGCGGCGATGCCGGGGCCGGACGGGTTGCCGAGCGTGAACCACAGCACGCCCGATCGATCCGTGTCCAGCTTGGGCGTGTGCGCCCGCAGCTCGGGGAACGGGAAGTAGGTGAACTCGCTGGTCGCCTGGTCGAACTTGACCAGCGAGTTGTAGATCATGTTCTCGACCCACAGGTTGTCGTCCGCGTCCGGCCAGACGTCGTACGGGTTGCCGTCCTTGAGCGGCAGCTCGTACTCGGTCACCTCGTCGGTCACCGGGTCGATCTTGGTGATGGCGTTCCCGTAGTAGTGGGCCGCCCAGATCTTGCCGTTGCTGTCGATGGCGGGCCGCCGCGCCGGGTTCGCCATCGGGTACTGCGTCCACTCCTGGGTCTCCTGGTTGAACATCAGCGTGGCGGGCGTGTGCAGCCCCACGGCCCACACCCTGTCCTGCCGGTCCACCACGATCCCGTAGCCGCTGAAGCCGGAGAGCGGCTCCCACTCCTCGAACTCCTTGGTCCGCGTGTCGAAGCGCCCGATCTTCCCGGCCGACGCGAAGTAGGTGTACCAGATGTAGCCGCGCGAGTCGGCCCAGCAACTGTGGGGGCCGCCGCCGCTGACCGGCATCCGGTGCCGCGTGATCTCGCCGGTCGCCGGATCCAGCTCGCCGAGGTGGTCGCCCGTCAGCTCCACCCAGTAGACGGTGCCGTCCATCTCGATGATGCCGTGCGGCGTCACGTTGATGTTCGCCGGGTTGTCGATCCAGTACTCCGTCGTCCGCGCCTCGAAGTTCCGCACCCGGGTGTCGACCCGCAGGATCGAGTTCGACCCGTTGCCGGACACCCAGATCACGCCCGGCTCGACCAGGCTCGCGAACACGCTGTGGATCGACCAGGTCGGCGGGCGGCCGCGCACCTCGCGGCGGGGCCCGCGGTTCAGCTCGTACTGGACGTAGACCGCGTCCGCCAACTGCTCCTCGTCGCGCACGAGCGGGTCGAGCAGCAGGTCGCGCTGCGTCGAGTCGGGTCCGAAGTTGTCGGTCAGGTAGCTGATAATCAGCTCCTTCTCTTCCTCAGAGACCGTCTCGTGGGTGATCTGCGGCACGCCGGGCGCCATGTTCGCCACCCGGCCGTCCACGTCGAACATGCGGTTGACGGCCCGCCGCCACCCCGCCTCGTTCTTCACACCCCGGTTGTGGAAGGCAGCCGGCCCGTGGCAGCCGAAGCACGACTGCAGCATGACGTCCCGCGCCGGGTGCGGCGGATACAGCTCGTCGAAGTCCACCAGCTCGGCCCCGGCGGCGTTGACCTGCCGCCCGCCGTAGTTGGCCCGCGCCTCCGCTCCGCCGGCCGCGGCGCCCTGCGCGGCCACCGCCCCGGTCGAGGTCAGCGCCAGGTTGGCCGTCGTGGTCTCGAAGGCCGCCACCTGCACCGTCCGGACCAGCGGCTCGAACCCGGGCTCGATCACCTGCACCTCGTACGTGCCCGACGGCAGGTTGTAGATCCGGTAACGCCCCTCGACCGTGTACACGGTGTAGGCGATGCGCCCCACGGTGTCCCGCGCCTTCACCCGGAACGCCTGGACCTCGCCCGCGTCGACGGTCACGATGCCCGAGAGCGTCCCGGTGCCCTGGGCGGACACGGCCGCCGGCAGCCCGGCGGTCAATGCCACGACAGCCAGCACAGGAATCAATGCGCCGTGGCCTATCGAAATGTGACGTGCCATCATCGTTTCCCCCTCATGACGTGCCTGCTCCGCGGCTGACCTATTCTACATCCCCGGCTTCAATCAGACGGGGCTTTGCCCCGAACTGGGTTACCATGAACCACGCGAACGACTGGACGCCGGGAGTCCATGGGGCGTGCCCCGATTGCGCCGGCGCCGCACGGCGGCGCGTGCAGGAAGGCTGAGTGTTCATGACGGCCAGAGGCTCGCTGGGGTGGCTCGGGGTCGGTCTCGGTCTCGCGCTGGCAGCCGGCGGCGGCTCGCTGCGCGCGCAGGCCCCGCCCGCGCACGATGCGGCTTCCTCCCCACGGGCGCTGCTGGATCGGTACTGCGTGGCGTGCCACAACGACCGCACGCGGCAGGCCGGCCTGACCCTGCAGTCCGTCGACGCCGAGCACGCGGGCCGGGTTCCCGGAGAAGTCGAGGTCTGGGAGAAGGTCGTGCGCAAGCTGCGCGCGCGGGCGATGCCGCCGCCGGGCCGGCCGCGGCCGGATGCCGGCACGTACGATGCCGCCGCCGCCGCGCTTGAAGCCGCCCTCGACCGGGCCGCCGCGGACAATCCGAATCCCGGCCGGCCCCCGATCCACCGCCTGAACCGCGTCGAGTACCGCAACGCGATCCGCGATCTGCTGGCGCTGGACGTCGACGAGCGGGCGCTGCTGCCGCCGGACGAGTCGGGCTACGGGTTCGACAACATCGCCGACGTGCTGGCGATCTCCCCGGTGCTGCTCGATCGCTACATGGCCGCGGCCGGGACGATCAGCCGTCTGGCCCTCGGCGATGCCGCGCTCCGGCCGGCCGTCGAGACCTACACCGTGCCATACACGCTCTGGCAGGAAGGCCGCATGAGCGAGGACCTGCCGTTCGGGTCGCGCGGCGGCCTCGCGGTCCGCCACCACTTCCCGCTCGACGGCGAGTACGTCATCCGCCTCGAGCTGCAGCGCGCCTACGGCAACCACATCCGCGGGCTCCAGGAGCCCAACGACATCGAGCTGCGGCTCGACCGCGCGCGCATCGGCCGCTTCACCGTCGGCGGCAAGGGCGTGCGGGCGCCGTGGAACGCCGTGTCCCGGCCGACGCTCTACGAGCAGACGGCCGACGAGGGGCTGGAGGTGCGCCTCGACGTGAGCGCGGGCACGCGCCTCGTCAGCGCGGCGTTCGTCGACCGCGCGGCGGTCGCCGAGGGCGTCCTCGAGCCGCGGCCGGCGGTGTCGAGCCTGGCCTATTCCCGCGACCGGAACGCGGCGATGGCCCTCGACAGCATCGAGATCCGCGGTCCCTACGGCGGGTCGACGCCGGCGGACACCCCCAGCCGCCGGCGGGTCTTCTCCTGCTACCCCGCGGCGGCGGCCGACGAAGCGGGCTGCGCGGGGGAGATCGTGTCCACGCTGGCGCGCCGGGCGTTCCGCCGTCCCGTGGACGCCGCGGACGCCGCGCCGCTCCTGGCGCTCTACGAGGAAGGCCGGCGCGAGGGGGGTTTCGAGCGCGGCATCCAGCTCGTGGTGCGGGGCATTCTGATCGATCCCGAGTTCCTGTTCCGCATCGAGCGCGATCCGGACGGGGTGCCGCCCGGCACCGCCTATCCGGTCAGCGATCTGGAGCTGGCCTCCCGCCTGTCGTTCTTCCTGTGGAGCAGCCTGCCGGACGACGAGCTGATCGACCTCGCGGCCGCCGGCCGGCTGCGGGAGCCGGGCGTGCTGCGGACGCAGGTCGCCCGCCTGCTCGACGACCCGCGCGCGGACGCCTTCATCGACAACTTCTTCGGCCAGTGGCTGCTGCTGCGCAACATGCGTACGGTGGCCCCCGACCCCGACGCCTTTCCGGACTTCGACGAGAACCTGCGCGACGCGATGCGGCAGGAGACGGCGCTCTTCGTCGAGAGCCAGGTGCGCGACGACCGCAGCGTCCTCGACCTGCTGCGGGCCGACTACACCTTCCTGAACGAGCGGCTGGCGAGGCACTACGGGGTCGCGAACGTCTACGGCAATCATTTCCGGCGGGTGAACGTCGCGGGACGGCGGCGGGGCGGGCTGCTGGGCCAGGGCAGCGTCCTGACCGCCACCTCGTATCCGAACCGGACCTCGCCGACCAAGCGCGGGCTGTGGGTGCTGGAGAGCCTCCTCGGCGCGCCGCCCCCGCCGGCGCCGCCGGAGGTGCCGGGGCTGCCCGACGCGGACCATCCCCGGCGGGACCGCCGCCTCTCGATGCGCGAGCGGATGGAGATCCACCGCATCAGCCCGGTGTGCGCGAGCTGCCACGTGCTGATGGACCCGCTGGGCTTCGCGCTGGAGAACTACGACGGCATCGGGGCCTGGCGGACGACCGAGGACGGCGCGCCCATCGACGTGGCGAGCCGGCTGCCGGACGGCTCCCGGTTCGCCGGCCCGCACGGGTTGCGCGACATCCTGCTCGGCGCCGAAGAGCGCTTCGTCGAGACCGTGGCCGAGAAGCTCCTGACCTACGCGCTCGGCCGCGGCATCGAGCACTACGACGCGCCGGCCGTCCGCGGCGTCGCCCGCGGCGCGGCGGCGGACGACTACCGCTGGTCGTCGCTGGTCCTCGGCGTCGTCGAGAGCACGCCGTTTCAGATGAGGAGATCGCGAGAGCCATGATGGTCACCAGGAAGCACCTCCCGCGTCGCACGTTCCTCCGCGGCCTCGGCGTGACCCTGGCCTTGCCGATGCTGGACAGCATGGTGCCTGCGTTCGGCCTGCGCGCCGGCGCCTCCCAGCCCGTCCGGCGCCTCGGGGTCGTCTATGTGCCCAACGGCATGTTCATGCCGAACTGGACCCCGCCCGGCGGCAGCGGGGCGCTCGCCGTCACCGAGACGCTGCAACCGCTGGCCGCGCACCGCGGCCGGATGCTCATGGTCAGCGGGCTGTGCGCCGAGGAGGGCATCGCCCTTCCCGGCGAAGGGGCGGGCGACCATGCGCGCGCCGCCGGCGCCTTCCTGACCGGCGTGCATCCGAAGAAGACCGAGGGCCACGATATCCGCGCCGGCGTCTCGATGGATCAGATCGCGGCCCGCGTGCTGGGACGGGAGACGCAGCTCGCCTCGCTCGAGCTCTCGCTCGAGTCGGCGGATCGGGCCGGGTCGTGCGATCCCGGCTACAGTTGCGTCTACGCCAACACCCTGTGCTGGAGCAGTCCCACCACGCCGCTGCCGATGGCGAGCGACCCGCGCGCCGTCTTCGAGCGCCTGTTCGGCAGCGGCGGGACGACCGACCCGGCGGCGTGGCTGGCCGCGCGCCGGCACGACCGCTCGCTGCTCGACATGGTGACCGCCAAGGTGGCGCGGTTGAAGGACGAGCTGGGTCCCCGCGACCGGGTCAAGCTGGACGAGTACCTGGACGCGGTGCGCGACGTGGAGCGGCGCATCCAGATGGCCGAGCGGCAGACCGCGCGCGAGCTGCCGGCAATGGACCAGCCCGCCGGCGTGCCCGACAGCTTCGAGGCGCACGCGAAGCTGATGTTCGATCTGCAGGTGCTCGCCTGGCAGGCCGACCTGACGCGGGTCATCACGTTCATGCTGGGGCACGAGACGAGCAATCGCGCCTATCCGGAGATCGGGGTGCCGGACGCCCACCACGCGCTGTCGCACCACGGCGGCGACGAGGCGCTCATCGCGAAGCTGAAGAAGGTGGACCGCCATCTCACCGAGATGTTCGCCTACTACGTCGACCGGCTGGCGTCGACGGCGGACGGCGAGGGCACCCTGCTCGACTCGGCGCTGGTGCTCTACGGCAGCGGCCTCAGCGACGGCAACCGCCACAACCACCACGACCTGCCCACGCTGCTGGTGGGCGGCGCCGGCGGGCGGCTCACGGGCGGGCGCCACGTGCGGGTTGCCGCGGACACGCCGAACACCAACCTGTTCCTGACCATGCTGGACAAGCTGGGCGTGCCGATCGAGATGCTGGGCGACAGCACCGGCCGGGTGAACGCGCTCTCGGTGTAGCAGCCCGTGGCAGGAGGCCCCGCTGCATTCGGCGGGCGATGCGGTCCGCACGGGACGGCGCCGGGCCATTTCTCGGCAGGGTCGAATATGGCCGATACGCTCCCTCGTCACGCCTCGTTCGGGCCGTGCGCGGCATTGTCACGACCGCGTCCCGGCGCAAGACGCTCGTGGGCGCCGGCCATCGGGCTGGCGGCGGCGCTGGCGGTCCTGCCCGGCGCGACCGGAGCGGCCGCCGGGGACTCGCCGCTCGCCGACGCGACCGAGCGCCGCGACCAACGGGCCGTGCGGGCCCTGCTGGCAGAGTCGGCCGCCGTCGATGCCCGGCAGCCCGACGGGGCGACCGCCCTGCACTGGGCCGCGCACTGGAACGACGTGGACACCGCCCGCGTGCTGCTCGCGGCCGGAGCCGACGCGAACGCGGCGAACGATCTCGGCGTGACGCCGCTGGCGCTGGCCGCCCTCAACGCCGGCGCCGAGATGGCGGAGGCCCTGTTGCGCGCCGGCGCCGATCCCGACGCCGCGCGCCCGGGCGGCGAGAGCGTCCTGATGACCGCCGCCCGCACCGGGAACCCGGATCTCGTGCGGGCGCTGCTGGCCGCCGGCGCCGACGCGGGCCGGACGACGCACTTCAAGGCCCAGACCCCGCTGATGTGGGCGGCGTCGGAGGGACACGGGGACGTCGTGGAGCTGCTGATCGCGGCCGGCGCGGACGTGCATGCGCGATCGGCGTGGGGCACCACCGCCCTGCTGCTCGCGGCCCGCAACGGCGACATCGAGACCGCACGGGTGCTGCTCGACGCCGGCGCCGATGTGAACGCGGCCGAGCCGTACCTGTCCGTCGACGCGCGCGTCGACGTCGAGGAGTCGCAGACCTCCGGCCGCACGCCGCTGCTGGTGGCGAGCGCCAGCCTCGTGGCCACCAGCGGCTGGGAGTACCGCCTCGACGTCGAGCCGAGCACCCACGAGGCGCTGGCCCAGTTTCTCCTCGAGCGCGGCGCGGACCCCGACCTGCCGGACAGCATCGGGCGGACGGCGCTGCACGCCGCCGTCGAGACCGGCAAGGCCGACCTGGTGCGGGCGCTGCTCGCGCACGGCGCCGACCCCAACGCCAGGCTCACCCGCGCCCCGCTCGTCTACAAGGGGGACTTCCTGTCGTACGACGCCTACGTCGGCGCGACCCCGCTCTGGCTGGCGGCCGCGGCGCGCGTGCCCGACCCCGCCATCCTGCGGGCGCTCGCGGCGGCCGGCGGCGACCCGGGCCTGCCCGCCGACGGCGGCACCACCCCGCTGATGGCGGCCGTCGGCATGGTGCAGAACGAGGCGCGCCAGGCCACCGACAGCCAGTCGCTCGAGCTGGTGACCCTGCTGCTCGGGATGGACGTCGACGTCAACGCGGTCGACCGGCGCGGGCGCACCGTGATGCACGGCGCCGCCCGCCTGGCCAGGAACGCGATCATCGAGCTGCTGGCGGCGAACGGCGCCCGCGTGGACATCGCGGACGCCCGCGGCCAGACCCCGCTCGACGTCGGCACCCTGTCCCGGCCGCTGCACCCCGATACCGCCCGCCTGCTGCGCAGCCTCGGCGCCACGAGCGGCGCCGACGGTCTCCGGTAGGTGACCGACACCAGGAGATGCCAGGATGTCCGTTCGATGTCCTCAGGTCTTCGGCAACCGTTCCAACAAAAGCTCGTAGAGTCGGTCGATCCGCGCCGTCAGTGCGGCATGCGCGGCATCATTGCGTGTTTCGTAGGCTGCCAGCAGACGCCAGACACCGAGTAGCACACCGACGCCTGTCAGCACCGTAGCGATCACGTCTGTGGTCATAGCCGGAACACCATGGATGATCCTGCGTCGTTTCGATCTTGCTACTCGAAGACGTCGTCGACCGTCAGCTCGAACCCCGGCAGCACATCCTCGCCGGTGACTACCGCACCGGCTGCCAGCGACCGGGGCTCGCCGCGCTCGCGATGGACCTGCACCGTGCGGGCGGCGGGGTCGATCACCCACACCAGGCGGACGCCGGCCGCGAAGTACTCGCCGAGCTTGCGCCGCACCTGGTCCGGTCGATCCGTCGGGGACAGGATCTCGACTACGAGCTCGGGCGCGACGTCGAGGAAGCCCTGCGGCCGGCGCCGACGCGCGTCCCGTTCGTGGGACAGGTAGAGGACGTCGGGCGCCCGCACCGTATCTGGATTCCGGCTGGTGAAGACGCCAACCTCGCCACCCATGACGACGCCCAGATTCCGCGTACTCACGAACCGCTTGAGCGCGGCGGCCACGTTGACCTCGATCCGTCCGTGGGTGGGGTTGGTCGGCGTCATGCGCACGATGCGGCCGGCAACGAGCTCGCACGGATCGAGCCCCGGCATGCGGAGCAGCTCATCGCCCGTCACCGGCGGGGTCGACTCACACGAAGACATAGCAGGTTCCATACCAGGATCTCCGGTTCCCATGGTAGCAGGCCGTCAGCCTGGGGAACGCCTTGCAGGGATCGGGCCGGGCCGCGTCTCGGCACCTGGGTCAACCAGGCGGGCCTGGTCGCCGAGAATCAGTCGTGCCTGTCGGCCGGGGCCCAGGGCCGCCGCGCGGCGGCGCACGCCGACGGCCAGTCCCGCACCGAGCCCGGTCCAGAGCAGCACGATCAGCCACTCCTCCGGCCACGCCAGGGCCGACGGGCTGCCCGGCAGGTACAGCAGGAGGAAGAACACGGTGGCGGCCACCGCGAGCCAGCCGACGACTCTCGGGGCCGCGACCCGGTAGGGGCGGGGCAGCCGCGGATGCCGGCGCCGGATGACGAGGAAGGAGACCGCCACCAGGAGATAGGCCACGACCGTGGCCAGCGACCCGGCGTCCACCAGCCAGACCAGCGCCGGCCTGCCGAAGAACGGCGCGACGGCGGTGATCGCCGTCAGCAGCACCACGACCGCGGCGGGCGATCCGTAGCGCGGGTGGAGGCGCGCGAACGCCGCCGGCAGCATTCCGCCGCGGGCCATCGCGAACAGCAGGCGCGACGCGCCGAGGAAGAACGCGTTCCAGCTCGTCAGGATGCCGACGGCGCCGCCGATGACGAGCACGCGCCCGCCCCACGGGCTGCCGTAGATCGCGCTCATGGCGTCGGCGGTGGGCAGGGCCCGCGCGGTCAGGGTGTCCGGCGGCAGCGTCAGACCCACCGTCCACTGCACGAGGGCGTACCAGCCGAGGGCCATCGCGATCGACAGCACGATGATGCGGCCGATGGTCCGCAGCGGCAGGGCGATCTCCTCGGCGAGCTGCGGGATCACGTCGAAGCCGACGTAGAGGAACGGGGTCATGACGAGGACCCGCAGCACGCCCTCCCAACCCGTGACGGCCGGGGCCAGATTAGCCAGATCACCGCGCGCGGCGCCGGGCACGAACAGCGCCAAGCCCACCAGGAGCAGGCCGCCGACGGCGAGGCGCTGGGCGAAGGCTGCGAACCGGACGCCGCGATAGTTGACGGCTCCGATGACGAGCGCGCCGGCCACCCCGGCGGCCACCCAGCCGGACCGCACGTCCCAACCTGCCACGGTGTAGAGCGGGTCCCCGGCCTCGAGCCCGGGCAGGAGGTAGCCGGCGACGGTGGGCAGGGCGACCGCCTCGAACGCGCAGACTGCCGCGTAGGCAAGCACGAGCGTCCAGCCGCAGACGAAGGCGCCGACGGGCCCCAGTGCGAGAAACGTGTAGCTCAGCTCGCCCCCGGCGCGCGACAGCGCGGCGGCCAGCTCGGCGTAGGTGAGCCCCACCAGCCAGACCATGACGGCGCCGGCGCCGAACGCCAGGATCGAGCCCACGGCGCCGGCCTGCACGATCATCTCCCCGGCCAGCACCACCCAGCTCCAGCCCACCATCGCGCCGAACGCGACGGCCAGCACGTCGCCGCGGCCCAGGAACCTGCGGAGGTGAACCGGCGCGTCAGACATCACCGGGAACGGGAGCGCAACGCGGCACCCGTCAGTGCTCGCAGACGACGACAGGCAACAAGGACATGGTCCTTGCTATAGTAAGGACATGGCCAAGATCACCAGCAAGCTCCAGGTCACCGTGCCGAAGGCGCTCGCGGCGCAGCTCGGTATTCGGCCCGGCGACGATGTCGACTGGACGGTCAGCGGCAACAGCCTCCACGTCACACCCTCGAGAGATCGCGCGCAGGTCCTCGATCTCGAAACGCGACTCCGCCTCTTCCAGCAGGCGACGGACCGCCAGCGCCGCCGCCAGCGGGAAGTCCCGATGACGCAGGCGAACGTCGACCGGGGATGGTCACGCGAGGATCTGTATGAGCGCGGTCGCACTCATTGACACGAACATCCTGGTCTATCGGTTCGATCCGCGCTTCCCGGACAAGCAGCGTCGAGCGACGGCGGCATTGTACAAGGGGCTGGCTGACGAAGTCGTACGAGTCCCGCATCAGGTGGTCATCGAATTCGTGGCGGCCGTGACGCGCCCGCGGCGACCAGGCGGACCGTTACTCTCTGTCTCCGATGCCCTGTACGAAGCGGAGCAGATCGTGACGCAGTTTCCCGTGATCTATCCGAACGAAGCCGTCCTGCGTCTCGCGTTGCGCGGGGCGGCGGCGTATCGCCTGTCGTGGTTCGACGCGCATCTGTGGGCGTACGCCGAACACTTCGGGTTGGCCGAGTTGTGGTCGGAGGACTTCCAGCATGACCGCATGTACGGCACCGTCCGGGCGGTCAATCCGTTGATCGACGCTGGCAGGCCGTGATGGCGGAACGCGGGTCCGGTAGAATCCGGCGAGAGGAGACCCACCATGCCCTGCAGCCAGCGTTTGCTCGTGAACGGTGCGGTCGCCGCCGGTCTGGCCGTCGCGGCCGCGTGCGCCACCCCTGCCGCGGAGCCCGAGAGCCCGTGCGCCGACCTGACGGCCCTGGAGCTCGTCGACCTGCGGATCGGCTCCGCAGAGCACCTGCCGGAAACGGAGGGCGTGCCGGCCCACTGCCGCGTGACGGGCGTCATCGAGACCGAGATCAACTTCGAGCTGCTGCTGCCCGACGACTGGAACGGCCGCTTCCTGATGGGCGGCGGCGGCGGCTTCGTCGGGAGTGTGCAGAACCAGGCCCGCTCGCTCTACGCCCACGGCGGGAGCCCGCTCCAGCGCGGCTACGCGACCGCGGGGACCGACACCGGCCACACCGGCAGCGGCATCGAGGCCGGCTGGGCGCTCGACAATCCCGAGCGGCAGGAGAACTTCGGCCACCGCGCCGTCCACCTGACGGCCGAGACCTCGAAGTCGATCATCGCGCACTACTACGCGCGGCCCGCCGACTACGCCTACTTCGTGGGCTGCTCGCGGGGCGGCGGCCAGGCGATGATGGAGTCGCAGCGCTATCCGGACGACTTCGACGGCATCGTGGCGGCCGCCCCCGCCTACGACTGGACGGGGATCACGGCCGGGTTCGTGCAGAACCAGCAGGCCATCTACCCCGACGGCGACCTCGCCGCCCCGGTGCTGACCGCGCCCGTGCTCGAGCTCCTCGAGTCGAGCATCCTCGCCGCATGCGACGCGGACGACGGGGTTGCGGACGGCATGCTGGCCGATCCGCGGCAGTGCGGCTTCGACCCGGCCGACCTCCCGCGCTGCGCCGTGGACCGCCCGGGCGACGACTGCGTCACCGACGCCCAGCTCGCCGCGATAGAAACCGTCTACGGCGGCCCGACGTCGAACGGCGAGCCGATCTACCACGGGTTCAACTACGGCGGTGAGGACGAGGCGGGCGGTTGGGATTCGTGGGTGGTCGGCGCGGAGCAGCGCCGGGCGCCGGGGATTCCCAACGCGCAGTACGGCTTCGGCACCGAGCTCTTCAAGTACTTCGTCTTCGGCGACCCCGACTGGGACTACACGCAGTACGACTTCTCGACCTGGCGGGACGACGTGGCGGAGACGGCCGCGATCCTCAACGCGACGGACACCGACCTGAGCCGGTTCCGGGACGCGGGCGGGAAGATCATCTACTGGACCGGCTGGTCCGACCTCGCCCTCGCGCCGCTCGGCACCATCGACTACTACGAGCGACTCGCGGCGGGCGACCCGTCGGCCCGCGACTACGCGCGCCTCTACATGCTGCCCGGCGTGCTCCACTGCGCGGGCGGCCCCGGTCCCGACCGCGTCGACTGGGTGGAGGCGATCCGCGCCTGGGTGGAGGAGGACCGCGCGCCGGAGCGCCTGCTGGCGGCGAAGGTGGGCGAGGACGGCCGCGTCACGATGACGCGCCCCGCCTGCCCCTATCCGCAGGTGGCCGTCCACGACGGCAGCGGCGACCCCCGCGACGCCGCCAGCTTCACCTGCGCGACGCCGCAAGAATAGGAATCACTCGACGACGAAGGTGATGTCCTCGTGGGCCGACAGGCCCCCGTCGTGCGCCAGCGAGCGGAGGATGAACTTCCCCGGCTGGCCGAACGTGGCCCTGGCCACCCACTTGCCGTCGGCGGGCGCGGGCGGCGTCTCGAAGCCGTAGCCCCACGGCGAGTTCGAGTTCGGCCGGGTATCCTCCCACACCTTGGTCTGCGGCGGGTCGAAGGTAACGTCGTGCCCCGGTCCGCGATACACGAACCACGACAGCCGCAGCCCGGTCGCCGTGACCGGCACGGTGTTGTTGCCCGACCGCGACGGGTCCAGCGCCCGCAACGGCCTCTGCTCCGGGACGCCGTCGTCGCTGGCGAACGCGGTCAGCGTGACGGGCTCTCCCACCCGCGCCGTCCGGGTGCGCTCGCCCTCGACCTCCAGCACCGGCGGCGTATTGGGGTTGACCACGTCGCGGGTGCGGAGTCCGCTGTTCCGCTGGACGACGAAGTCATCGATGAAGTAGTCGGGCTTCAGCGTGGCGTAGGCCCGGTACGTCTTGCCGTTCGGGCTGTTGAGCGTCCAGACGATCTCCCGGTCGCCGAAGTCGGCCGGCACGGGGATGCGGAACATGAACCGGTTGCGGCGCGGCAGGAACCAGGTCGGCTGGCCCCGGTCGGGCCCGCCGGGCTCGATGTGGTTGTCCGGCCCGATCGGGATGTGGAAGGTCTCCTCCCAGTTCCGGTTCATCGTCCCGAACACCAGGTTGAACGACCCGTCGGGGTTCCGCTCCCAGCCTTCGTACGCGGGCAGCACCTCCTGTCCGGTCGCGCGGTAGTGCTGCTGCGCCGCGCCGTCCGGCTGCAACGCGCCGACGGCCAGCACGGCAGCGGCGACGCCCAGGATTCTGCGCCGTAGAACGGCGCGGAATCCTGGCAGGGCTGCTTGGGCGGCAATCGGCGACGCAGGCGACGATTTCCGGGCCATGGCCGCGCGTCTCACTGCTGCTGCCCCTCGGCCAGTTCCGGGACCTCGACGTCGCCGCAGAGCGGGCAGCCGACGGCGGTCTCGCCGGGCATCAGGTTCAGCGCCTCGCGACGCTGCGCCATCTCCTCCGCGAACTCCTCGTCGCTCAGGTAGACGCCCCGCATGATGTTGATGAACATCTGGTCGACCGAGCGGTTGCCGCCGCCCGACCAGTTGCGGGGATCCGCGACGTTCGGGTTCGACGGCGAGTTGTTGAAGTAGCCCGTCAGGCGCAGGATGGTGCCCTTGGGCAGCAGCGGCGCGGCGTCGTCCTCGTACGTGTAGACGCGGACCCAACTGTGGTCGTACCCGGCGCAGTTGAGCGTCTCGATCGAGGTGCCGAGGATGGCGTCCAGGCACATGCGCACGCCGGGGGCGTGCAGGTGGGGCTCGTAGACGCTGATCTTCGTGTGCTCGGGGAGCGTGAAGAACGCCTCCATGCGCTGATCGGGATCCATCGGCTCGATGTCCAGATCGACGGTGTTGCCGAACGAGATCCCGCGCACCTGCCGCGTCGGCTCGTAGCCGCGCGGATGGAACTTG
This sequence comes from uncultured Vicinamibacteraceae bacterium, assembly GCA_964569405.1. Classification (GTDB taxonomy): domain Bacteria; phylum Acidobacteriota; class Vicinamibacteria; order Vicinamibacterales; family UBA8438; genus JAAXGX01. The sequence continues at coordinate 21,123 of CAZMWA010000065.1, forward strand.
AAGCCGACGTCCACGCGGGCGCGGGTATCGGCGCCGTTCGCGTGCAGGTGGATGTTCTCGAAGAAGATCGTCGACCCGGCCTCGATCAGCTTGCCGGCCGCGGGGTCGAAGAAGTCGGCGTTGCGCCCGACCTCGTGCACCGGCCAGCGCGACTCCGGCGAGTCGTCGTCCTCACCGTCCGGGACGAGGATGTCCATCACCAGGTGATGCACGATGAACAGCCCGCCGACCGTGGCGCGGCGCTGGCCGACGCTCGACTCGGTCACTTCCTTGAACTCGAGGGCCGAGACGTAGCGGTCCTCGGTCAGCCCCGTCGGCGTCTCCCCGATGTGGCCCCACCAGTCGGGCGATTCCCCGGGCAGCTCCACGCTCGGGGACGACACGACCAGGTCCGGCTGGCCGATCTCCCACTCGTCCACGTCGATGAACGCCATCGGCGGCGGCAGGTCGGCCGGATTGCCCTCCGGGGCGCCGTTGTCGACCCACTTCGCAATCAGGGCGATCTCCGCGTCGCTCAGGGACGGATCCTCCTTGAACGACTGGATGCCGACGTCCTTCTCGATGTACCACGGCGGCATCACGCCCGGCTGGTCGCGGAGCGCGGTGCGGTTCCTGATGGCGCGGGCCCAGGGGCGCACCTCGTCGTAGTCGATCAGCGACATCGGCGCCAGAGAGTCGGGCCGGTGACACTTCTGGCAGCTCCGCTGCAGGATGGGGGCGATGTCCCTGCTGAAGGTGACCTCGTCGGCCGCGGGCTGTCCCGCCGCCGTCGCCGGCAGCGCGATGAGCGCCGCGAACGCCGCCGCCAGGAACGGACGCCATGCCCGCCGCTGTTGCATCGTCGTCATTGTGCCGTCTCCTCTGGTTCGCGACCCGCCGTCTCTCCGCTGCGTGCAGTCTACTCCCGCGGCGAGCAGTTTTCCACCCGCACGGAACCGGCCCGAATTTCCCGCCACAGTCGCAGCGCGGCCGGGAAGTCGCGGTCTGCCAGGGCCGCCAGCGCGAGCACCACCAGGGATTCGCGAGCCCGGTGGAGGGCGCAGGCGCGGCCGGCGTGGGCGCGGGCCTCCCCGCGGTCGCCGCGGTCGAGCGCGGCGCGGGCCAGCCGCCGGTGGCGGGCCGCACACCGTTCGACCTCCAGCACCTGGCGGAGGTCCGTCCGGCAGCGGTGGCAGGTCGGCCCGCCGGCATGCCGGGCGCCGCAGGTCGGACAGCGTTCCATGCCGCTATTCCAGGTAGAACAGGATCTCGTCGAGATCGCGCGTGAGCTCGGCTGCCCGCTCGGCGTGCGCCTCCTTGAGAGCGTCCCGGAGATCCTCCATCAGGTTGATCATCTCTTCCCGATCTTCGGCCGGTGCGGCCTCGAGCGCCCGCTCGGCCCGCGCCAGGGTCTCCCCGGCTGCGCGGGCCACGTCCGGGGGCAGGGCGGGCGCCGCCGCGGACGGTTCCGCGACACCGGCCGCGCCGCCGGCCGCCGCGTCCGCAGCGTGCTCTGCATTCGACCCGCCCGGCGAGCCCCAGAGCGCCGAGACACGTTCCTTCGCGGCGCCGAGCGCCTCGTCGCCGGACCGCCCGATGGCGTTCTCGACGACGCCGCGGATCTCGCGGCCGGTGGCCCGTTCCCGCGCGTGGACGTGGAGCAGGCCGTCGAGGTCGAGGCTGTAGGTGCAGAGCAGGCCCTGGTCGTGCGCGCCCGGTTGCTGGTTCAGGCCGGCGAACATGAAGGTGCCGATTTCCACGTTCTTCAGGGCGTCCGGATCCTCCCCCTGATAGACCTTGACTTCCACCTGCGGCTGATCCTCGAACATGGTGAAGAACACCTCGGTCCGGGTGGCCGGCAGCTTGCTGTTGCGCCGGATGAGGGGCACGAACTGATGGGCGTACGGCCTGCCGTAGAGCTCGCCCGTGGCACTGGTGCCGAAGGTGTAGGGCGTGATGTCGACCAGCACGGACTGCATGTCCCGTCCCATCTCGATCCCTGCCTGCACGCCGGCCCCCAGCGCGACGCACAGATCCGGATCGACCTCGCCGTGCGGCTCCTGCCCCAGGCGATCCGTGAGGACGGCGGCGATCCGTGGAATGCGGGTCGAGCCGCCCACGAGCAGCACGCGGTCGAGCTGGCTCGGACGCACGCCGGCATCCTGCAGCGCCGTCGTCACGGCCTGGAGGGAGCGGTCGAGAAACGGCTCGAGGTCGCGTTCGAAATCGGCACGGCTCAACTCGCAGGTGAGGTGCCTGGCCTCGCCGGCCACCAGGGCGACGTGGTCCTCCTCGACGCGCACGTAGGGCTGATCCGACAGTTCGATCTTGGCCTGTTCGGCGGCCCGTCGCAGGCGTGCCTGCAGAAGAGGATCGTCGCGCGCGTCCTCGACCCCCAACCCCGTTTCGATGTGCGTGTTGAGGCGCTCGAGGATGAGCGCGTCGAAGTCGTCGCCGCCGAGCCGGTTGTCGCCGGCGGTGGCCAGGACCTCGACCACGCCCGCTTCCATGCGCACCACCGAGACGTCGAAGGTGCCGCCGCCCATGTCGTAGACGAGCAGGGTGCGGCGCGCCGTGCCGCCAACCTCGTAGCTGAGGGCGGCGGCCGTCGGTTCGTTGATGATCCGGACGACCGTCAGGCCGGCGATCTCCCCGGCCTCGCGTGTGCCCTGCCGCTGGGCGTCGGTGAAGTAGGCCGGGACGGTGATGACCGCCTTGCGCACGTCGCGGCCGAGCGCGCGGGCCGCCCGCTGCTTGAGCGCCTTGAGAATGAAGGCCGCGATCTCCTGCGGCGTGTAGGCGTCCTGGCCCATCCGCACCTGTGTCCCGGAGCCCATGAGGCGCTTGACCGAGAGCACCGTCCGCTCGGGAGCGGCGGCGGCCTGGTTGCGGGCCTGCCGCCCGACGATGACGGCGCCGGCGTCGTCGAGCCCCACGCACGAGGGCAGGATGGCTTCGCCCTCCTCTTCCACGATCGTGGGCTTCCCGCCGGAGACGATCGCCACCTCCGAGTTCGTCGTGCCCAGATCGATGCCGATGATGGTGTCGTTGTCCGCAGCCCTGGTTTCCGCCGGCATCAATCCTCCTCGGGACGTCGGTTCACCGCGACGTCGGCAAGGCGCAGCACGTCGTCGCGCCGCACGAACCCGCTCCGCAACTCCTCGACCACCACGCCGTCGCCGATCCGGTCGACGCGGCGCGCCTCGACCGCGTGCATGACCCGGCTGTCGAAGGGTCGCCCCACGGTCTGCACGAGCCGCACGTCGAACCGGGACAGCATCCTGTCGAAACGGCCGATCGCCAGCTCGTAGCCCTCGACGACGCCCGCGGCGCCCCGCGGCGGGCGCCCGAACAGACGCCGCCGATCCCGCAGCCGGACCGCCGCGTCCCGGCCCCGCACCAGGGCGTCGCGCACCTCCAGAGTCTCGAGCAGGCAACGGTCCTCGGCGGTTCGGGAAACACGTTGCTCGAACGCGGCCAGCGTCTCGTCGCCGCGCTCCTCCCGGCGTGCGGCGGCGTCGTACCGCTCCGCCGCGGCCGCCAGGTCC
>CAZMWA010000066.1:0-9358 GCA_964569405.1 uncultured Vicinamibacteraceae bacterium
GTACGGCGGCGATCTCGTGCTGCTGGAGCATCTTCGGCAGCGTCGACATCGAGATCGGCCTCCCGCTCCGCATGGGGAACACGAGACTGTTGCCGTCATCGAGCGCCCGCGCCGCGTCGAGGACCTCAATCGCCCGCCGGCACAACGGCAACACCTGCGGCGGCTGCGCTACCGCCTCACCAAGCGCCAGTACATGCGCCGCGTCCGCGAGCAGCGCAAGCTGCTCTGTGTCGGCGTGGACCTGCCCATCGATGCCGGCACCTGCGGGCGCTTCGTGCACGCCGGCTATCTGCGCTGCATCCGCTGCACGAGGCGCCGCTGGTGGCTGCTCAAGCACACGCTGAACGTCGCCGAGGTCGCCGTCACCACGATGCTCGAAGAGCACGCGGCCGACAACGACGCTCTCGACGGCATCCCGGTGGCCGTCCCGCTTCTCGAGGACGTCGGCGACCCCTGCCTGCGCTGGTGAGGCGCGCACGACGGACGGCGCCGGCGCCTGCAGCGAACGGACCGACAGTTGCGCCACCCGTCACGGCCAGCCTTGACATCAACACCGCAGCTCCCGCGCAACGGCCAATCTTCACAAGCGTCCGCGGCAAGCGGATCGACGGGTCGACGCTCTCGAAGTTCGTCAGCGAACTCGGCCGTCGCGGCAAGACGCACCAACCAGGCGCGCGCGTCCGGCACGTCGGTCCGGCGAGGACCGCGGACCTGATCGGCACGCTCGCAGCCGGCTCGCGCCGGCCCCGCAACGGCGCGCGCGATTGCCCGCCCATGCTACCGTGTCATGTCATGCTTCGTACAGGCGTGTTCCAGAGCCGCATCGAACCCGAACTTCGCGAACGGCTCGCGCAACTTCGGGATGAACGGCATGTCAACGGCAGCGCTTGGTCTCGGAACCTCATCGCGGCAGGACTCGACCGCGAGTTCCCACCCGACCTCGACTCGCCGACAAGACAACCCCTCGCCGGCTGGAGACCCTGCAAGCTCGAGGACGGCTGGGGCGCCGTGCTCGATGGACCCGATGTCGCTGCGCTCGAACAGGACCCGCGCGGAACTCCCATAAGCATCACCGACAGCCGGGGCACCTCCTGGACCGCTACGATCACCGAGGTCGTCTCACGAAACCAGCAGCGCATCGTCGTCCGCGACTCCGGCCGGCCGTAGGAGACGCACGCCATGCTCGACACGCTTTCCGTCGCCCAGGAGCTGACCGCCGGCGGCATCGACCGCGACCAAGCCGAGGTCATCGCCAACGCCATGCGCAAGCTCGCCCAGCAGGGCGACCACGTCACAGCCGACCAGTTCAAGGCCGGTCTCTCAGAGGTCCGAACTGAGATCGCTTCCCTCGACACGCGGCTCTCGACGCAGATCGCCGAGCTACGGACTGAGCAGCGGACCGACATCGCTGGCGTCCGCACCGAGATCGCCGGGGTGCGCACCGAGATCGCCGCCCTCGAAACGAGGCTCATCCGCTGGATGGTCGGGACCGTGCTCGCCACGGCGGCGCTGACGTTCGGAATCCTGCGGTTCCTCGCCGAGTAGGTTCAGGGCAAAGCTGCGGGGGCACCCCGGGAAGCCGAACAGGATTGCGCGGACGGGATGGCCCCGGTTTGGCCGCTCGCCGAGCGGGTGCTGCCGCACCTGCTCCGCATGCTTGGCCCGCCCGTCGGCGCGCACACTGGCCAACGCGCTCGATTGCGCCGGCCGCCGACAGCAGTCGAACCTCCGGGCGGCCTCGATCCGCGCCCGCGCCGAAGCGCTGAGCGGTCGATTGTGTGTGCCTTGCCTTGCCAGACTGGACATGGGGATCCTCGTCGTCTCCGTTACGTAGCGGCGCACTGCGCTCCCCGGGCCGCTGTGAGGTCGTCAGCTTGGACGACGGGTTGGCGCGAGATAGTGCGCCCACTCGTCCATCAGCCGCCGCCGGCGCTCGAACAGGTCCCAGCGGGCGTAGGCCGCCTCGGTCCGGTTGCCCACCACCTGCGCCAGCGCCGCCTCGATGGCCTCGCGCGGGTGGTCGGTCCGCTCGGCCGCCCAGTCCCGGAACGACGAGCGGAAGCCGTGCGGCACGGCCGCCAGGCCCTGCTGCTTGACCAGCTTCCAGAACACCATGTCGCTGAGCACCTTCCCGCGCCGCGTCGGAAACACCAGACCGGCCGGCTCGACCGAGACGACGACCTCGCGCAGCCGCTCGGCCTCGCCGAGGATCTCGACGCCCGGCCGCACAGCGGCACGCGGTGCTCGCGGTTCATCTTCATCCGGGCGGCGGGAACCGTCCACACCGAGGCGGCCAGGTCGAACTCCTCCCACGTCGCCAGGCGCACCTCCCCGGAGCGCGCGGCGGTGAGCACCAGCAGCTCGAAGGCCAGCTTCGTCCCGGTCCAGGCCTGCGAGACGCGCACGCCCGCCAGCGCCGCGCCGACCTCGCCGTAGGGCAGCGCCGGCATGTGACGGATCTGCCGGGGGCGCTTGGGCAGCGCGGCCGTGACCGCGTCGCCGGCCGGGTTGTCGCTCCGGTAGCCCTGCACGATGGCCCACCGCATGATGGCACCGGTGCGCCGGCGCAAAGCAACGCCGCCATCACGTCGGCCGTCGTCACCCCGTCGACGCACTTGCCGCCCAGGTGCGGGTGCACGCTGCCGGAGGGTCGCCCGCCATTGCTGCGCCATCGCGTCCGCGTCCTTCCCGGCGTCGCGGTGGATGGCGATCGCCTGCTCGGCCGCCTCGGGGCGAAGGTGGCACGCCGTGCGGGGTCTGGCCCCGAGCGGGTCGCCGCCTGACCGGCGAGCTTGTGATAGGCGAGCGCTCGCTCGCCGATCACGCAGGACTTGCCGCGGTTCACGAGCCGCTGCACCCAGCGTCACGCCCCTGAACGGGTCACACGTGCTGGTACAGGCCGTTGCTGTCCGCGTAGCGGCCGGACCCGCCGACGGTGCGTCAAAGGCGGCCGTGAGGGCCCTGGTCAGGATGACGCCGACGTTTTTGCTTTTTCTTCTATTACCCCTCGACTTGCCATTCTGCTCCCAATTTGTTTGGGGAGTGCAACTGTCCATCTCATCCCCAATTGGTTGCCGGACGATAGCGAAAGTGGCCGGGCGCACAAAAAGACGCCGGTCTTCTTCCAACACCGTATGTACCTGGCAGTCGAGGAGGTCGGGGACGAGGCTGGAAAAAGCGAAAGCAGGGTTCTCCTCGACTGGAACTTACAGCTTCCGAAGCCGTGAGCGGGCGGACGTTCCGGGTCGGCCGAGTTGTCGGCCGTCAGGGACAGTATGCGACGCGCATCGATGGCACCTCCACCCGGTCGCCGGTCCTGGGGTTGCGGCCCGCGTGCGGTGGCCGAAGGCGGAAGGGAACGGCGTCAGTCACTATCGGCCCACTTCCAATCGGGCTTGCCGCATTCGGGACAACAACGGATGTGGGTGTCGCCCGCCCACGGTCGCAACTCGCCCCATACGCCGCGCCAGGTGCAGGCCGTCGAGACGCCGCAACGGACACGCCGTTCCAGCAGCCCCGGCGGCGCGACCGTCGCGGTCTCAGCCGCCATGAGCACCAGCGTAGCACCTGCGGTCGTTCTCTGCGACCGCTGCGACCCGCTCATCGCGTGTGCGGCGCGTCCGGCGGTGGCCATCGGCCGGTCAAAGTCGGTATTGACGATGACGGCGTGCTTCTTCGTGAGGCAGCCGACGCCGACTCCGCATAGTCGGGAGAACTTCACTTGAGCGCACCGAGCGACTGTCGCGGCCGGATGCCGAGGACCGCCCCGCGCTCGTGCACTCCCACCAGCGACCCCCGCGACGGCCGCATCGACGGCGGTCTGAACATGCACGGCATCGCTTCGGTCGCGGTCAGACCGGGCCACAGCGCCACCCCGCGAGGAAGCCGGGAGTCCACGCGTAAACGTTCGGTGCAGCCGGTATGGACATGCGGCTGGCCCAGCCAGACGCGCCGTCGGCGTCCGGAGAAATCCGTGCAGACTGACCAGCTCGGCCTGCGCGGCCAAGGCGTTCTTCGCCGCACGGCGCGCTTCCTGGCTCCGCCCACTTCAGCTCGTCCGCGCTTCTCGGCTGCGCGGGTTCACGCGTCGACCGCCCAGTTGTCAGTCCGCCATACCGGCGTGGCCGAACGCTTACCGTCCACGCACGGCTTCCCGCGTCCTGTGGGTTCCCGTTCTTAATGCGGGGTACATTGGTGGGAGAACGGCCTGATGTACGCCATAACTATAACATTATGAACAACTTACAAGTTTTCTGTGACGGACAGCGCATAAGCGGGCATCTTTCGAGCTTTTTGCATTCTAAGGAGACTTAAGATGGCGATTTTTTCGGGAACGATGATGGACGACATCCTCGTGGGCACGATGGAAGACGACGTGCTGTGGGGCGGAATGGGGGATGACGACATCAGCGGCGGTGGCGGCGACGACCGGCTGATCGGCGGTCCAGGAGCCGACGTGCTGGACGGCGGTCCCGGTCGTGACATCGCCAGCTACATTGGCTCGCGTTCCGGCGTCCACGTCGACCTGGGGGCCGCGTTCTACGATCCCGGCGCCGTCAACGCTCCGGTGCGCGGCGGCGACGCCATGGGCGACCAGCTCAACAGCATCGAGGAGCTCTGGGGCTCGAATCGCGGTGACGTCCTCATGGGGAACCACACCGCGAACCGGCTCTTCGGCAACGGCGGGAACGATCAGGTCTACGGCGGCGGCGGCAACGACTTCCTCCGCGGCGGCATGGGCGACGACAACATCTTCGGCGGCGGCGGCAAGGACGCGCTGTTCGGCGACATGGGCGTCGACGAGCTCATGGGTGACGGCGGCGACGACATCCTCTTCGGCGGCATGGACGACGACGTGCTCATGGGCGGCGCCGGCGACGATGTGCTCGAGGGCGGCCCCGGCGCCGACATGCACTACGGCGACGGCCGGATGGACCCCGAGACCGGCGAGTACCTGATGGACACCGGCAGCGACACGGCCGCGTACACGACGTCGTCCGAGGCCGTGACCGTGAACCTCGGCGGCGCCGGGACCGAGGACGACCCGATCGCCATGGGCGGCGACGCCACCGGCGACATGTTCATGGGCATCGAGAACCTGCGCGGGTCGATGTACGACGACATGCTCGTCGGCGACAACCCGCACGAGGACTACATGGCCATGGACAACATGGCCACGATGGACGTCGACGAGTCGATGCTCTACAGCGGCGCCAACAAGATCTACGGCAACATGGGCGCCGACAAGATCAAGGGCATGGGCGGCGCCGACATGCTCTACGGCGGCAAGGGCGACGACGTGCTGTACGGCGGCGACGGCATGGGCGGCGACGACGGCGACGACATGCTCTACGGCCAGCTCGGCGATGACCTGCTCAAGGGTGGTCTGGGCAACGACACCCTGGCCGGCGGCGCCGGCGCCGACAAGCTGTTCGGCGGCTGGGTCGAGTTCCCGGACGGCCCGGACGGCGACCCCGCGCCGATGGCCGACGAGATGGGCATGGACACGGCCGACTACAGCAAGTCGCCCGAGGGCGTCCACGTCGACCTGCTGCCCGCCGATCTCGACGAGAACCGCCAGACGCCCAACACGATCCGGATGGGCATGGGCGGCGACGCCGAGGGCGACACGTATCACGACATCCAGAACCTCACCGGCAGCGCGTTCACCGACATGCTCAGGGGGGACGACGCAGACAACCTCCTCATGGGCATGGACGGCGACGACTGGAACGATCCGGAAACGACGGACGTCGTGGAGGGCGGCCTGTTCGGCGGCAACGGTGAAGACACCCTCATGGGTGGCGACGGGAACGACTGGCTCGACGCGAGCGGCAGAGCGGAGGTAGCCTCAACCCGCGCCAACTCGAACACCGACGGCGACGAGCAAAACATCGCCAACCTCATCGAGGGCGGCGCCGGCGACGACATGCTCATCGGCGGCCTCGGGAACGACAGGGACGAGGTCGACGAGAACGCCGACAACGCGGTCGTCACGAGGGGCGGCCTCTTCGGCGGCCCGGGCAACGACACGCTGGACGGCGGCGCCGGCGCCGACTTTCTGTTCGGCGGCCCCGGCAACGACGTCATCATCTACGACAGTGGCGACACGATAGACAATACGCCGGGGGGGGTGCGGACAACCGACGTACAGGCCGGCAAGGTCGACGGCGGCGAAGGCGTGGACACCCTCGACGCGAGCGCAGACGAGGACGGCGTGACGATCGTCCTCGATGCCAGCGCCGACGCCTTCGCGAACTTCGAGAACGCCATCGGAAGCAAGGAGGTAGGCTCTGTACTGGTTGGCGATTCCGGCGATAACATCCTGACCGGTGGCGACAGCGATGACACCATTCGGGGCGGCGAAGGCGACGACTGGCTCATCGGCGGCGACGGCGATGACGGCACGCAGGATGACGGGACGGAGAATACCGACAACGACGCGATGCGCGGCGATGCCGGGAACGACACGATCGACGGCGGCGACGGCGACGACTACCTGTCCGGCGGCGACGGTGCTGACCTGCTCATCGGTGGCGAGGGCGACGACACCCTCCAGGGTGGTAGCGGCGCCGACACGTTCGCGTTCGGGAAGCAGGCCGACGACGACTCCGACACCGTGACGGACTTCTCCGCGCTGCAGGGCGACATGATCGACCTGACCGCGCTCAATCTGTCGAGCGCCGATCTCGACAACGTTCTCGGCACGGCGGATCCCGCCACCGACCGCACGAGCGTCACCCTGGACCTCACCAGCTACGACGGCGGAACGATCGTCATCTCGTTGAGCGGGGGCCTCGGCACCCTCGGCGCGGACGACTTCATCGTCTAGGTCGCCGCGCACAGCCGGACGGCTTCCCCAAGCGCCCGGCCGCGGATCTTCGGAAAGCCGTCTCGGTCTCGCAGGAGATCGAGACGGCTTTCGTTTTGGGGGCCAGCCGGCATGAACCTGCAACCCGCCGTCCGCCACGCCGCCGAGCTCAACTGCAACCAGGGCGACGCCCTGGCCGACGCCGGCGACCGGGAAGGCGCGCTGGCCTGCTATCGCAAGGCCCTCGACCGCGACCCGGGCTGCCTGCGGGCCGCGCACGCCTGCGGCGCCGTGCTGCTGGGGCTGAAGCGCTTCGAGGAAGCCGTCGAGCACTACGCGGCGGCGCTCGGCCGGCATCCCGACGACGCGGTGCTCTACGGGGGGCTGGGTTGGGCGTTCTGGAGTCTGCGCCGGGTCGTCGCCGCGGCGGCGGCCTGGCGGCGGGCGGTGGCGCTCGAGCCGGCGTCGGCCGCGTTTCGCTGGAACCTGCACACCGCGCTGCGCGCGCTGGGTCGCTACGAGGAAGACGAGAGGCAAGTGCGGACCGGCCTGGCGCGCAAGCCGGATTCGCCCGGTCTGCGCGCGGCGCTCGGACAGAGCCTGACGGACCAGGGACGTCTCGACGCCGGACTGGCGTGCTGCCGCGCGGCGCTCGCCGCCGCTCCCCGCCATCGGGACGCCCGGCTCGTGCGCGGGCGCGCCAACTTCCTGGCGGGACGCTACCGTCGGGCCTGGCCGGACCGGTTCCGTCTGGTGCACGGCATCGACCGGCGCCCGGGAGGCGTAGCGGGACGCGAGTGGGCGGGGCAGGACCTGGCCGGACAGTCCGTCCTGCTCTATGACGAGCAGGGCCTGGGCGACGTCATCCAGTTCGCGCGCTACGCGCCGCTGGTGGCGGAGCAGGGCGCGCGGGTCGTCCTGGCCTGCACGCCGCGCCTGCTCGGCCTGCTGCGGCGGCTGCCCCGCGTCGACCGCGTGGTGTCGAGCAGGGAGCCGCCGCCGCCGACCGACTGGCACGGCTCGCTCCTGGACGTGGCCGCGGTCTGGGGACACGACGTCGACTCGATTCCGGCGGCGTGCCCCTACCTGCCGCCCGTGCGCCGCGAACGCCCCGTGCTGCCCCCGGCGCGGCAGTTCCGCGTCGGCATCGTGTGGGCGGGCAACGCGGCGTACAAGGACGACCGGCTGCGCTCGTGCCGCCTGGAAGAGTTCGCGCCGCTGTTCGAGCTGCCGGGCGCCGAGTTCGTCAGCTTTCAGGTGGGGCCGCGCGCCGCGGAGCTGCGTGCCGGCTGGCGCGGGCTGGTGCACCACCCGGGCCGGGCGCTGGCCGACGTGGAGGCGACGGCCGACGCGCTGCTGGAGGTGGACCTCGTCATCACGGTCGACACGATGCTGGCGCACCTGGCCGGCGCGCTCGGCCGGCCGGTCTGGAACCTGCTGGCGTTCGCCCCCGACATGCGCTGGATGCTCGGCCGCGCCGACACGCCCTGGTACCCGACGATGCGCCTGTTCCGGCAGCCGGCGCCCAACGACTGGGCGGGCGTCTTCCGCGAGGTGCGCCGCGAGCTGGCGGCGCGCCTGGCCCGACCCGCCGGCGCCAGGCAGCCGAGCGACGCCCGGTACGCCAACGCATGACCGGAAACCTCGCCGTCCGTCACGCCATCCAACTGCACGCCGACGGCCGGCTCGCCGAGGCCGTCGACGCCTACCGGGCCATCCTGGAGCGGCATCCGGAGACGGGCCCCTGCTGGTCCAACCTCGGGATGGCGCTGCGCAGGCTGGGTCGCCGGGACGAGGGCCTGCGGGTGCTGCGCGAGGGCGTGCGCCTCTGCCCGCGGGTTGTCGAGCTCAACTACAACCTGGGCAACGCCCTGACCGACGCCGGCGCCCACGAGGAGGCCCTGCAGCACTACCGGACGGCCTTCCGCCGCGCGCCGGGACACGTCAAGGCGGCCCACGCGTGCGGCGCCACGCTCCTGCGGCTGGAGCGCTTCGACGACGCCGTCCACCACTATCGGGCGGCGCTCGACCGGCATCCCGACGACGCCGCGCTGCTCAACGCGCTGGGCTGGGCGCTCTGGAAGCTGCGGCATTCCCGGGCGGCGGCGGCCGCCTTCCGGCGGGCGATCGCGCTCGGGCCGCCGCCCGCCGTCTACCGCACGAACCTGCACCAGGCGCTGTCCGTGCTCGGGTGCTACGCCGAGGACGAGCGCGAGCTGCGCGCCGCGGCGGCGGCGGAGCCGCGCTCGCCGACCGTGCTCGCGGCGCTGGGGCAGAACCTGATCGACCAGGGCCGCCTCACCGCGGGGCTCAAGTGCTGCAACGCCGCGCTGGCGATCGATGCCGACCATCTCGACGCGCGGCTCGGACGCGCCCGGGCCAACTTCCTCGCCGGGCGCTACGCCGCGGCCTGGCCGGACTTCCGCTGGCGCCGCCGTCACGCCACGTGGCGCGCCGTGAACGTGACGGGGCGGGAGTGGGAGGGGCAGGATCCGGACGGGCAGTCCATCCTGCTCTACGGCGAGCAGGGGCTGGGCGACGTCATCC
>CAZMWA010000067.1:0-34091 GCA_964569405.1 uncultured Vicinamibacteraceae bacterium
GCCGGCGCCGAGCACGCCCCCGCCGCGCCTGGCCGGCGCGGGCGCCGCGCCGGCCGGCGGCGTGCGCGCGGGACCGAACGAGAGCCCGCCCACCCCGCCGCTACGGCCCGCCGCGACGCGGATCCCGACCAACTCGGCGAAGCCGGCGCGCAACTCGGCCCCGACTTCGTCCTGCAACTCGAACAGCTCGCCGTCGACCCGGACGGTCCGGCGCGCGGCGCCCGTCGCGACGCTCACGATGCGAGCCGAGACCCGAAGCTGGGGCCCGCGCCGCTCGTAGTCGCCGGTCACCACCCACGCCGCGCCCAACCGGTCCGCCGCGGCCAGCGCCGCCGTATCGTCCGGGTCGCCGTTGCCCGAGCCGCTGAGCGGCCCGTCCGCGAACGCCGCGTAGGTGACCACCGTGAGCGACGCCAGCCCCTCGAGGTCGGTCGTGACCGTCTCGACGAGCCCGGCGCCGATCCAGGCGTCGGCAGGGTCGCCCGAGAGGTTCGCGAACGGGGCCACCGCCACCGTGCCCGGCCGCGGCGGCGCCGCGCCGGCGGACGCGCCCGCCTGCTCCGGCGGCTGGCCGGGAGCGGAAGCGCCGACGCCGACGCTGAGCAGGCAGATCGTGCCGGCCGTGGCCACGGCCAAGCCCCGACGGGACACCGGATGAGCAGCCAACCCCCAAATGTTACTCCGACTTCACATCCCGGCACCCGCGACCGGGCGGCTTCCGGTCACTCCGGGACGCCCAGCTCCCTCAGCAGATCGACGGTGCTCCGGCTGACCACGCGCACGATGCCCCGCTGGCGAAACGCGGTGCCCAGAGCCGTATCGCCGAGCGCATTTCTCGCGTTCACGGAAGCGCCGTGGTCGACGAGGAGCGCAATCATCCCGTCGAAGGACTTGCCTGTCGCCACGTGCAGCGCCGTGTTGCCTGCCGCGTCGCTCGCGTCGATGTCGAGGCCCAGCTCCAGACAGAGCGCAGCGGCATCCAGGTGGCGACTCTCCGGCCGCCTGAAGCCGACGCTCTGGCCCGTAGGCAGGAGCAGCATGCTGCCCGCCGCGGCCATGAGCGGGGTGGCCTCGCTGTCGGTGCGCAGGGTCGGATCGGCGCCGTGACGAAGCAGGACGCGCATGACGTCGACGTCGCCTGCGCCCGCTGCCAGATGAAACGGCGTCGCGCCGCGGATGTCGACTCGCGATGCCCCGCCAATCGCGCTGCCGAAGCGGGGCGGGCGCCTCGCAAGACGCGCGTTCGGATCGGCGCCGTGCTCGAGCAGCGCGGTCGCCAGCGCCACACGGTCGGACGCCGACGGCACGCCGCCCAGCACGCTCCACTCGCCGGACTCCACGGGGTAGTCCTGCGTGAAGGTGGTTTCCCAACGCCCGGCCGCCCAGTGCAGCGCGGTGAAGCCGAGACCGAACGCGTCCGGGTCGGCGCCGGCCTCCAGCAGGAGCCTTGCGAACTCGACATGGCCTCTCATGGCGGCCACCAGCACGGGGCTCGTGCCGTCCATCGCCGTCGCATCGACGTCGGCCCCGTGACTCAGCAGGAGGCGCGCGGCGGCGGCGTCACCCCGGCGAGCCGCGAACAGCAGAGGCTGCGACCCGCCCTCGCGGCGGGGCTCGCCACGCTCGAGCAGCATGGGAGCGCCGCGCCTCGAGAAGGTCCGCGCGCGCACGTCCGCGCCATGCTCGACCAGCACCCGGGCGACGTCGACGTGCCCTTCGGCCAGGGCCCACATCAGCGGTGTCTGGCCCCGGATCGCTTCCCTCGCGTCGACGTTGGCGCCGCCCTCCAGAAGCGCCCGCACAGCGGAGACCGCTCCCGTCCGGGCGGCCGTCATGAGCGGCGTCTCTCCGCTCGGCGTCCCGGCGTTCGGATTCGCTCCCGCGGAGAGCAGCGTCTCGAGCATCACGCGGCTTCCGTTCACGGACGCCAACCCCAGCGGCGTGATCCCGTAGTCGTTCGCCGCGTTCACGTCGGCTCCGCCGGCGATCAGCCGTTCGGCGGTCTCCAGGTCGTCCCAATGCGCGGCCCAGTGGAGCGCCGTTGCACCATCCGGCTGGGCGGCATTCACGTCGATACCCGCGGCCAGCAGGGCGCCCACCCGGGCCGCATCCTGCTGCCTGGCCGCGTCCACCAGCCGCAGGTCGCCGGCGGCGGCGACCAGGTCGAGTGTCAGCAACGGGCCTGCTGCCAGAGCGACAAGGGCCGGCATTCCCCGTTTCGCGGAAACTCGCATCACTGCTTCCCCCTCGGCCCTGTCCACATCACACGTCCGACAGAAGATTCAGCTCGCCCGTGCTGTCGCCGAGACGATCGAGGTGGACCCCCATGCGATCCAGCAGGGTCAACTGGAGATTCGTCAGCGGCGTCTCGTCGGGGACCCGCAGGTGACGTCCGCCCTTGAAGAACATCTTCCCTCCCACCAGCAGCGTGGGCAGGTTGTACGGCGAGTGCACGTCCGGTCTGCTCATGCCGGATCCGTAGAGCAGCAGCGTGTGATCGAGCAGCGAGCCATCGCCGTCCGGCGTCGACGCCAGCTTCTCCAGGAAGTGGCGAAACAGCTCCAGGTGGTACACGTTGAGCTTCGCGTGCTTCTCCTCCCAGTCCGGGGCGCCGGAATGGGTCAACGGATGGTACGGCTCGGGCACGCCGATCTCCGGGGCCGCGCGGATGCTGTTCTCGCGAATGAGCAGGTACGTGCCGATGCGCGTCAGGTCCGTCTGGTAGGCGAGCGCGAGCAGATCGAACATGAGCGCCGTGTACTCGCGCAACGTGGCGGGAACGCCGGCAGGACGGTCGACGACCGGCACCTCCCGGTACGCCTGGCGCTCGGCAATCCGGAGCCGCCGCTCGACGTCGCGTACGGACTCCAGGAAACCGTCCAGTCTTGTTCGATCGCTCGTCCCGAGCGTCCGCTGCAGGTCCGACACCTTGTCGGTGACCGAGTCGAGGATGCTGCGATCCGTGCGAATGTCGGCCAGGCGGGCCGCCGGCTCGGTGCTGTCGGCGGCGCCGAACAGACGCTGGAAGAGTGCTCGTGGATTGTTCTCCATGGGCACCGGGGTCGTCGGCGTGCGCCACGAGAGCGTGTTGTTGTAGATGCAACTGAAACCGACCGCGCAGGTCGCCCCCGAGGTGAAGTCGACCGGTTCGACCGAGAGCTGCAGGGACGGCAGCTGGGTCCCGGCGCCAATCTCCCGGGCGGCGATTTGATCGATGGACACGCCGGCCGCGACATCGGCGCCGTCGGTCCGCTTCGGACTCACCCCCGTCAGATAGGCTGCCTGAATCTGGGCGTGAACACCGGCGCCCGGCTGCGATCCGAGCCCGGTTATCACGAGCAGCCGATCCCGAAACGGCGCCAGCCCCTGCAGAGTGGGAGAGAGGTCGAGCGCGCCCTCGGCAGCCGGCGTCCACCGCGCCATGTTGGCCCCGTGGCCGCTGTAGACCACGCCGAAGCGACGCACCGGCCTGGCCGCCGTCTTGCGGAGCGCGGCGAAGGCCGGCACCATCCCGTCCAGCAGCGGCAGCGCGAGCGCGGTGCCTAGGCCGCGCAATATCGTCCGGCGTGGCAGGCACTTCTTCGTGACGATCATGGCTCGAACCTCCTGAGCTGAAAGGACGGGCTGTCGACAACCCCCAGGATCAGCGACGACCAGCGGTATCCCGTCGGCGCGGCGTCCCGAACGATGCTGCGCACGACCGGCATGTCGGCATGCTCCACGCCCCGGCCGAGCGCGTACGTCAGCAGCTTCTCGGTCAGGGTGCGAACGAATTCCTCGCGGTGCCGCAGCAGCAACCGCCGCAGGCCCGCCGGCCCGTCGAACCTGGCTTGGCCGAGGAAGTCTCCCGACGCGTCCACGGGCCGGCCCGCCTCGGTATCGCGCCAGCCGCCAATCCCGTCGAAGTGCTCGAGTGCGAATCCCAGCGGGTCCACCTGCGCGTGGCAACTTGCGCAGACCGCGTTCTGCCGGTGCCGCTCCAGGCGCTCGCGGATCGAGCGGGGTTTGCTCGCCTCGTCGGCTTCGGGAAACGGCGGCACGTCGGGCGGCGGCGCCGGCGCCGGCATCCCGAGCAGGTTCTCGAGCACCCACTTGCCGCGCAGCACGGGCGACGTACGGTGCGCATACGACGTGATCGTCAGCACGCTGCCCTGGCCCAGCAGGCCGCGGCGGCGCTCGTCGCCCAGCTCGATGCGCCGGAAGTGACTGCCGCTCACCCCCGGGATGCCGTAGTGCCGCGCCAGCCTCTCGTTGACGAACGTGTAGTCGGCGCTCAGGAGTTCGAGGGCGCTCCGGTCCTCGCGCAGTTGACTCTCGAGGAACAGCGCGGTCTCCTGCCGGAAGGCGGCGCGCAGATTCTCGTCGAACTCGGGAAACACGTTCACGTCCGGCACGGCGGCTTCCAGGTTGCGGGTGTTGAGCCACTGGCCGAAGAAGCTCGTCGCGAACGCCTCCGAGCGGGGATCGGCAAGCATCCGCCGCACTTCCTGCTCCAGGACCGCCGGGTCCTGCAGCATCCCCGCGTCCGCCAGATCGAAGAGGCGGTCGTCGGGAATGCTGCTCCAGAGCAGGAAGGACAGCCGGGACGCGAGCTCCATGTCGCTGATGCGATAGACCTCTCCGGCGGCGGCGCCACGCGGCGTCCGCTCGATGCGGTAGAGGAACTCGATGTCGGTCAGGATGCGCTCGAGCCCGCGGCGCACCCCCGCTTCGAAGTCCCCGGCGGCGCGGCCCGCGCGGTAGAAGGACATCAGCTCGTCGAGGTCCCCGTCACCGAGGGAGCGGCGGTAGGCGCGGCGGGCGAGGCCGGAGAGGATCTCCCGGGCGCAGGGTCCCTCCCCTGCTGCGTCAGTCGGGTAGCAGACGAAGATGCGGCGGCGGCTCGGGCTGTCCGCCCGCAGGTTGGCGGCGAAGGGACCGGCGATGCGCAGCCGGGAAATGCCGGACCTGATCCGACCGTGCTCGACGCTCGTGTCGATGCCCGTGTTGTAGCTGTAGCTGGCCAGAGGCAGCCGTGAGGGTCCCACGCCTTCCACGTACCAGTTGCTGGCGGGAGCGAACGCGACGCCCACCTGGTGCGTGCCGGCCGAGACAGGGATTCGGACCCGCAGCAGGGCATCCCTGTCGTCCGTGCCCTCGAGGCTGCCGGTGACGCCTCGGCGCCGGGTACGCCTGAGCTCGAACCGCTCGTCCGCAAGGTCGAACGACTGGACCCGGACGCCGTCGAGAAAGAAGTCGATCTGCTCGTGCGGGTCGAGACCTCGGATATCGCCGCCGAGCCCGATCACCTGCCTGCGGAGGCCGGCGCTGATGACGTACGTGCCGGCCAGGGGGAAATGGTGGCGAATCGAGACTCCGCCGCGGGTTCCGAACGGCAGATCCTCGCTCATGCGGCCGTCCTGCGACAGCGCCAGCGGTATGTCGTAGGTTCTGTCGCCGCGATTGCCGGCGGCGCCGATGGCGAGGCGGCTGACTTCCTTGGCGGCCAGGAGGTAGCGTTCCAGCAGGGCCGGCCCCACGGTGAGGACATCCGCGATGTTGTCGAACCCGTGGGCCGACTCGTCCGCCGGAAGCAGCGCGCGGTCGTCGATCTCCAGGGCCAGCAGGTCGCGAACGGCGTTGGTGTACTCGAGCCGGTTGAGCCGATGGATGAACGGCCGGCTCACGTCCGGTGCCGCCGCCGCCGCCTGATCCAGGGCGTCTTCGGCCCAGGACACGAAGGTGTCGCGCGCGGCCGCGTCCGGGCGCGGTTGGCCGAACGGGGGCATGACGCCGACGCGGAGCTTCCGAACCACCCGCTCCCAGAGCTCCGCGCTCGCGCCGACGTTGTCCAGGTCGACGCCGTCGAGGGCCAGGCCGGCAACCTGCCGCCTCCCGTTATGACAGCGGGTGCAGTAGCGATCGAGGAATGCGCGCTGCGGCGCCCGGGCCGGCGCCCCGACACCCGCCGCCCGCTGCGCCGCCGGCAGGCGGGCGACGAGGCGTGGCGCTCTCACTGCCTCGGGCGCCAGAGTGCCGAGCGGCTTGTGGGGGCGACCGGACGTCTCCTGTACGGCCGCCAGCCCCGCCGAAAGGACGGCAACCCAGGCGAGAACGGACAGGAACCTGGCAACTGGCACGACGCACCCCCTTGCGGTCCGCACGGCGCCGAGCAGGAACATGCGGCGGATCTCGCCTCCGCCTGGGCGGACCGGCCTCGCAGCCGACCCGGATGCAGTTTCCGAACGGTATCCAGCGCAGAACCGATTGTCAACCAGGCAGCCCAGGCGGCGCGGGGCGAAGGGGCCCCCGCGAGCGAACGCCGGGGGCTTGGGGCGCAGCCCCATCCAATTGAAGCTGCTAGTAGCGGAAGAGGTACTGCAGCTTCGTGAAGAAGGCGCGGTTCGTGCGACGCAGCGCGGTCGAGTGGAAGAAGCGGTCGTCGATGCCGTTGCCGTCGAGGTCGCGGGCGATGTGGTCGGCCTGCTGATAGCGGTCGTCGTACCCGACGTAGAAGGCCGTGCCCGCGTTGACGCGGTAGGTGAGCAGGAAGTTGAGGCTGACCTTCTGGTCGAAGCTGTTGTACTCGCTGATGTTCCGGAACAGGAAGCGGTCGGTGAACTGGTACGTGGTCAGGGTCCGGAAGATGTTGACGTCGAACACCAGCAGGTCGTTGCTGCCCACGTCGATGAAGCGGTTCGTGTCGACGTTGATGCGCGACTCCAGCCGCGGCACCGGGCGCAGGTTGAGGAAGACGTTCCAGCCGGTGTCGCGGCCGAGATACGGACGCTCCTCGTCGTAGAAGATCTGGTCGCCGCCGCTGCCCCCCAGGCCGAAGGAGACCTGGCGCATCTGGCTCATCACCCCGAAGAACCGATAGCGCGTCTTGAAGAAGTCGATGCCGCCGAAGCGCTCCATGTCGCGGTTGATGTCCGCGTTCATGTTGATGCTGTTGTCGAACGCGACGTTGAACCCCGCGCTCGCCTGCTCGTCCTCGAGGATGCCGTCGAAGTTGTAGCTGCGCGTGTAGCGCAACCGCGGCCCCCAACTGATGATCCAGTCCTCCGGCCACCACCGGTAGGCGACCTCGCTGAACGTGAAGCGCTGGTCGGTGCGCCGCACGAAGCCGACGTCGGTCTTGAAGTCGGGCGACAGGGAGTACCAGGCCAGCAGGTAGCTGAAGTTCCGCCCCGTCTTGCGGATGTTCGCGTTCAGCATGTGCCCCGACGTCTCGAGGCCGTCGAGGTCGCGATGGCGCGTGCCGAAGGCGAGCATGCCCAGCTCGTGGGTGTCGCCGAGGCGGAAGCGGCTGTCGAGGCCGGCCACGCGGCTGTAGCTGTCGAGGAACTGGCGGTCGGTGTAGGTTGCGCCGACGAACGATTCCGAGTACAGGTCGTAGCGCATGCGCCCCACGAACGTCTGCGCCGACTGGCCCATCGCCGCCGCGCCGGCATCGTCGGCGTTGCCCGGCGCCTCGTCGTTGGCGTACATCACGCCGACGGTCGTGTTGCCCGTCTTGCCCGTCAGCTTCGCGCCGTAGCGCGGGTCCACAATCGTGCGGGTATGCACGATCCGCGCCGGCGCCCGGATGTTGAAGATCTCGGCGCCCTCGAGAAAGAACGGCCGCAGCTCGGGATAGAAGAGGGCGAACCGCTGGTTCTGCTCGATCTGCGGCCGGTCCGACTCGATCTGGGAGAAGTCGGGGTTGTACGTGACGTCGGCGGTCAGGTTCGACGTGACCCCGTACTTGAAGTTGACGCCGCCTTCCGGCCGCGCCTCGCCGTTGTCGAAGCGGCCCGCGGCGTCGAGCGCGCCGAACTGCACCGCCGTGAAGGTCGGCAGGACCTCGATGTTGCGGCTCGTCGACAGACCGGTCATCCCCTCCAGCACCCCCATCTGCGGGAGGAAGCCGCTCACCTCGCGGGCGACGGGCGCCCAGACCGCCGTCTCGTTCCTGGCGCGGATGCGCCGGGCGATCTGGAAACCCCAGCGGTGCGGCGCGTTCCCGGCGCGTTGCGGATAGCGCAGGCTCTTGAGCGGGATGGCTATCTCGGCGGTGAAGCCGTCCGCCACGATGCGCCCGGCGCTGTCGAACAGCGTGTCCCAGGAGGCGTCGCCGAACGGCAGTCTGAGGCCCGGGCCGCCGCCGCCGCCCCGGCCGCGGCCGAACCCGCCGCCGCCGCCCTGGCTCACGATCGTGTCCATCTGCACGCCGTAGGCGTTGACGGCGAACGAGTAGGCGCGCTGCTGATCGAGGAACGGGTCGAAGTACACCCAGAACACGTCGTCGCCGGTCCGCACGTCCCGGTCCTTGCGCTGCGCGCGCATCATCTGCGGGTCCGCGAAGTGCGCGTGGAAGGCGACGTAGATGTTGGCGCTGTCGTACGTGATGTAGATGTCCGAGGTCTCGCTGGCGGGCTCGCCCGCGCGCGGCGCCAGTTGCACCAGGTCGGTGATGTGCGCCGCGCGCGCCCAGGCCGCGTCGTCGAGCCGGCCGTCGATGGTGGGCGGCGAGGATGCGCGCGGCGGGCGCACCATGGGCCGGCCGGTCAGGATGCCGGCGCCCGCCGCGACACCGAACCGGGGCTCGTCGTCGCCCAGGGCGATGCCGCCCTGGACGCTGTCCACCGCCGCGGCGGGCAGGAACGGCTCCGGCGGGAGCGGCGGTGGGAACGACCCCGGCAGAAACGCCTCGGGCGCGTCGTCCGGAAAGGGCTCCGGCGCGGAAGGCGCGGCGGGAGGCGCCGCGACCTCGGCGACGGCCGTCTCCGGCGGAGCCGACCCCGCCCCGAACACGCCCCCGAGGCGGCGGCGCGTCGCCGGCCCGAGCAGCCCGTCGCCGTTGCCGTTGCCGTTGGTGCCGGCCGCCGCGGCAGCAGCGCCGGACGCGCGGGCGGCCGGCGCGGGCGGATGGGGTGCCGCGGCCGGCGCCACCGGATCGGCTGGCGCCGTGGCGGCGGGCGCCGCGCGCGCGGCGGGCGGCGGCGTAGCGATTGGCGATTGCCCCGCGCGGGGCGTCCCGGCGATCGCGGCGAATCCGTCCCACAGCTCCGCAGCCACGCGATCCTGCAGGTCGAAGAGGTCGTCGAGCGCTCCGTCGACCCGGACGATGCGACGGGCCGCGCCGCTCTCCACGTCGACGATGCGCGCCGTGATGCGGACTTCGGGTCCGAGCCGCGCGAAGTCGCCCGTCACCAGCCAAGCAACGCCCCGCTCGCGCGCTTCGGCCAGTCCCGCCGGCGGCCCGCCGGAGACCGCGTCAGGCCCCCGGAACGGGTGGTTGGACACGTC
Source organism: uncultured Vicinamibacteraceae bacterium (assembly GCA_964569405.1). Taxonomy (GTDB): domain Bacteria; phylum Acidobacteriota; class Vicinamibacteria; order Vicinamibacterales; family UBA8438; genus JAAXGX01. Next base: position 9,271 of record CAZMWA010000067.1, read on the forward strand.
GCCACTCACGACGGTGAGCGGGGAGAGCTGCTCCAGATCGATGGCGACCGTCTCGGCGATGCCCGCGCCGAGCCACGCGTCGCCGGGGTCGCCGGAGAGGTTGGCGAAGGGAGCGACGGCTACCGTGCCCGGCCGCAGGGAGCGGTTCGCGAGCCAGGCGGCAAAGCCGCCCTGCCCGGCCGGCTGGCCGAGCGCGGGCCGCGCCACCCCTGCGAGCAGGAGCACCAGTGCAACCCGGACCCACGGCCGCACGTTGTCGTTCACGCCCGCTGCCCGCGCCGCGATCAAGCCTGTTCCAGCCGCTCCACCACGGCGTCGGTCATTCCGGTGCAGGATACGGCAGCGCCCGGCGCCCCGGCAAGCAGATCCGCGGTGCGCACGCCCGCGGCCAGCGTGTCGCCGATCGCCCGCTCGATGGCGCCGGCCTCCTCGTCGGCGCCCAGCGCATGCCGCAGCAGCATGGCCGCCGACGCGATCGCCGCCACCGGGTTCGCGATGTCGCGGCCGGCGATGTCGGGGGCCGATCCGTGCACCGGCTCGAACAGCCCGCCGCGGCCCCCCACGCTGGCCGACGGCAGCAGGCCCAGCGACCCCACGAGGCCGCCGGCCTCGTCCGAGAGGATGTCCCCGAACAGGTTGCCCGCCACCACGACGTCGAATTTCTGCGGGTCCGTCACCATCAGCAGCGCGCACGAGTCGACGTACTGGTGCTCGAGCCGCACGTCCGGATAACGCTGCCCCACCTCGCTGACGACCTCGCGCCACAGCCGCGAGGTGTCGAGCACGTTGGCCTTGTCGACCGAGGTGACCAGACCGCGCCGCTGCCGGGCGCTCTCGAACGCCACGACCGCGATGCGCTCGATCTCGGGGCGCGCGTAGCGCATGGTGTTGAACGCCGCCTGGCCGTCGTCGGTCCGGCCGCGCGGCTCGCCGTAGTAGAGCCCGCCGGTCAGCTCGCGCACGATCAGCATGTCCAGGCCGCGCACCCGGTCGGGCTTGAGCGAGCCGCCGTCCTCGAGTCCGGGCCACATCCGGGCCGGGCGCAGGTTGGCGAAAACCGCCAGCTCCTTGCGCAACTGCAGCAGACCGGTCTCCGGACGACCCGCGCTGGGGCCGTGGTCGAACTCGGGGTCGCCGACCGCCCCGAGCAGCACGGCGTCGGCCGCGGCGCAGGCAGCCCGGGTGGCGTCCGGCAGGGGAGGGTCGCCGGCGCGGAGGGCCGTGCCGCCGATGGGGTGCCGCGTCAGCGTGAGGTCGTGGCCGAAGCGGCGGGAAACGACTTCCAGGACGCGCGCCGCCGCATCGATGACTTCCGGCCCGATGCCGTCGCCCGGCAGGAGGGCTATCGTCGCGCGCATCGCCTACGCCGTCGGCGCGGCGGCCTCCGGCCGGGCCGGAGCCTCCGCGTCCTGCTCGGTGCGGATGCGCGCGACGATGGCGGCGACGTCGTCGTCGTCGATCTGCTTCTGCCGGTCGGCAAGCTCGATGACGGCGCGGTAGACGCGGTCGAGCTCGTAGCGGCTCATCTCGAAGCCCATCTGCTCGCAGCGGCGCTTGACCGCGTGCCGTCCCGAGTGCTTGCCGAGCACCAGCGTCGACTCGACGCCGATGTCCTCCGGCTGCATGATCTCGTACGTGCGGCGGTCCTTGATGACGCCGTCCTGGTGGATGCCGGCCTCGTGCGCGAACGCGTTGCGGCCCACGATGGCCTTGTTGGCCTGGACCGGCTCGTGCGTCAGCATCGTCAGGAGCTGGCTCGTCCGGAAGAGCTCGGGCGTGCGGACCGCGGTCTCGTAGGGCAGCCGGTCGCGGCGCACCCGCGTCGCCATCACCAGCTCCTCGAGCGAGGCGTTGCCGGCGCGCTCGCCGATGCCGTTGATGGTGCACTCGACCTGGCGCACGCCGGCCTGCACGGCCGCCAGCGAGTTGGCGACGGCGAGCCCGAGGTCGTCGTGACAGTGCGCGCTGAACACGGCCCGGTCGGCGTTCGGAACCCGCGCGCGCACCGCGCTGAAGAACTCGCCGATCTCCTCCGGCGTGCAGTACCCGACGGTGTCGGGCAGATTGACCGTGGTGGCGCCGGCGTCGATGGCCGTCTCGACGACCCGGCACAGGAAGTCCATCTCGGTCCGCGTCGCGTCCTCGGCCGAGAACTCCACGTCGTCCGTATAGCCGCGGGCCTGCTTCACGCCGGCCGTGAGGGCGGCCAGGCACTGCTCGCGGGTGATGCGCAGCTTGCGCTCCAGGTGCAGGTCCGACGTGGCGATGAACGTGTGGATCCGCGCCCGCTCCGCCGGCTTCAGCGACTCGCCGGCGCGCTCGATGTCGGCCGGGTTGCAACGCGCCAGGGCCGCCACGACGGGCCCCCGGATCTCGCCGGCCACCAGCTTCACAGCGTGCGCGTCGTCGTCCGACGCAATGGGAAAGCCCGCCTCGATGATGTCGACGCCCAGCGCGGCCAACTGCCTCGCCAGCGTCAGCTTCTCGTCCGTGTTCATCGAGAACCCGGGCGACTGCTCGCCGTCGCGCAGGGTCGTATCGAAGATAATCAGCCGCTCGTTCGCCACAGGACCTCCCGATCGCAATGCTCTCTCCATTAACGCGCACCGGCGCTTCCTAAGTCAAGGTTATAGACCTTACAATTGGATAAATTACAATTATAATACTCGGCCGTGGACCTCGCCGAGCTCCAGGTCTTCCTGGCCGTCGCTACCGAGCGCAGCTTCTCGCGCGCCGCGACGCGGCTGCACCGCACGCAGCCGGCGGTGAGCCAGGCCGTCAAGCGGCTCGAGGAGGAGCTGGACGAACGCCTGTTCGACCGCTCGTCGAAGGACGGCCGGCTGACGGAGGCCGGAGAGATCCTGCTCGACTACGCTCAGCGGCTGACGCGGCTGAAGGACGAGGCCGAAGGCGCCGTGCGCGAGCTGCAGGATCTGCGGCGCGGGCGCGTCCTGATCGGGGCCAACGAGGGGGCGGTGCACGTGCTGCTGCCGGTCATCCAGCGGTTCCGCCGGGATCACCCGCTTGCGCAGGTCGAGGTGCGCCGCGTGCCGGCGCGGCAGATGGCGCGCGAGGTGCTCAGCCGCTCGCTCGACTTCGGCGTGCTCACCTTCCCCCCGCGCGAGCGCGGGTTGCAGAGCCTCGCGCTCGCCGAGGACGAGCTCGTCATGCTGATCAGCCCGGCGCACCCCCTGGCCGGCCGACCGCGGATCACGATGGAGGAGCTCGGCCGCCAGACCGTCATTGCCCACAACGAGGCCTCGCCGGCGCGCGAACGCGTGCTGCGCCTCTACGAGCAGCGGCATACGTCCATCAACATCCAGATCGGCCTGCCCAGCCTCGACGGGATCAAGCGCGCCGTCGAGATGGGCCTGGGCGTGGCCCTGCTCCCGCAGCGCTGCGCCCGCACCGAGATCGCGCGCGGTCAGCTCGCGGCCGTCAAGGTGCCGCAGCTCCGGCTCCCGCGCCAGGTGCGCCTCGTGTACCGCCGCGCGGGCGAGATGTCGCACGCCGCCACCGCGTTCCTCGACGCCGCGCGAGCGGCGGCCGGGTAGCTCGCCGCGGGCCACCCGCGCGCGCCACGCGCATGCCGGACTTCCGGGCGTCAGAAAATCGATATGCGGCCGGACAACAATTTCCGCCATTGTCGTTTCAGACTGGCATACTACATGGGGCTGCCGGGAGTCTGCGCCGCAGAATGGTGCGGACTCCGCAACGCGCGCACAGCGCCCCTCGGCGGCAGCGGCGCGGGGGCGATGGGGTCCCCGCAAGCGGACGCCGGGGTTCGGGGCGCAGCCCCGTCTGATTTGGAAGCCGCCGGGAACGCCGGAGGAGCGGGAAGGATGGCCGGGAAGGCGGGCAGACCGACGGTCGGCAAGCGTCCGGCGGCAGGCACCAAGGGTGGACGGGTCTGGGAGACGGCCGACGCGCTCACCCGCGCGAAGCGCCGGGCCGCCACCTGCCGCGAAGTCCGGGAGCGCTACGTGGCGGAGGGGGGCAACCCCAATACCGCGAACACGCAGTACTCGCATTGGAAGGCGGACCACGACAACCGCGTCGAGAGCCGCGCGCCGGACGCGCCCGGCCACGTCGACTCGCGGCCGCTGCGAGTGGCCCCCGACGGCCGCCTGCTGATTCCCGCCGAGATGCGGCAGGCGATGCAGCTTGGCGAGGGCGGTCACGTGGTCGCGCACGTCGAAGCCGGCGAGCTGCGCGTCATGGCGCAGGCGGTCTCCATCCAGCAGATCCAGGCGCGCATGCGGAAGTACCGCAGACCCGGCGTGAGCGAGGTCGACGAGTTCCTGGCGGAGCGGCGAGCGATGTGGGGTGAGGAGTGAGCGTCGTACTCGACAGCTCGGCGCTGCTGGCGATCACCTTCGGCGAGGACGGCGCGGCCGTTGCACGGGGCGCAATGGGTGGCGCGGTCATGTCGGCGGTCAACGTGGCAGAAGTGATCACGCGCCTGATCGACCGCGGCGCCAGCCCGGAACAGGCTCGCCGGGAGCTGTCCAGGTTCGGCCTCACCATCCGGCCGTTCGACGAGCCGCTCGCCCTTGCCGCCGGTTCCCTTCGCGCCGCAACGCGGTACCTCGGGTTGTCACTGGGAGACCGCGCGTGTCTGGCTCTCGCCATGCGCGAGCGCGCCCGGGTCGTCACCGCGGACCGGGCGTGGGCCAGCCTGGATCTGGGGCTCGACGTGCAGGTGATTCGCTGAAGAGTTGACCCAATCATGCCGACGCAGCCGGACAGAAGTCTCTCCGCGCACGTTCGATCGGTGCTGCAGAAGGACCTGGAACGCCAGCGGGCGCGGGACACCGCCGCGGCTTTCAGAGCCTTCCTCGACGCACACCCGGATGAGCAGGTGTGGATCGCTGAGTGGGATGGCGTCGATCTCGCCGCCCCTCCGGCGCGAAAACCGGAGCCGTGATGACGGATTGCATGCACGAACTGGAGTCCGGTCAACTGCATCGGTTCGGTGATTGGCCGATCAAGACGGTACCAAAGTCCCCGGGCGTCTACACGGTCTGGGATCAGACCGGCAGATTCATCTACGTCGGCAAGGCGACGACGGGAGGACTCTTCGGCCGTTTGAATTCACACGCAAACGGTCGTCGCGGCGGCGACCAGTTCAATGTCTACGTCGCCGATCGCTTCGTGCTGCACGGGCTTACGCGGGAGCAGGTCGCGCAGATCGGGGCGGGAACGCTGCCCTTCGATGAGTTGGTCAGAGACTTCACTCGCAACCAGCTCGGTTTCCGGTTCTGCCCGGCCGCTGACGCCAACAGCATCGAGGACGCGATTCGAGCAGGACGCTGGCCGCATGGCAAGAAGCCAATGCTGAATCCGAAATGACCTTGTGGGCGCCCGGTTCAGCGCGTATCTCAGAGAAGGATCACCGGGACCGTCCGCTGCTGCGGGCCTGGAGATCATCCATGAGCAGGCAGGACCTTCTCTCCCGCATTTCGATCGACCCCGACACCTGTTTCGGCAAGCCGTGCATCCAGGGGCACCGCATCTGGGTGTCCCTCGTGCTTGACCTGCTTCGTAGCGGCTGGACGGTTCAGCAACTCCCCGAACAGTATCCGGGCATCGAGGAGGCCGACGTGCTGGCCTGCATCGCCTACGGAGCGGGCCGAAAACCCCGGCTTGATGGAGACGACGAGCGCCGGCCGGGCGCGTGATCAGAAGCCGGCGGCGTACGGGAGGCCGGCGGCTACGCGGCGCACCGCGTCGAAGTCGTCGAGCAGCAGGCCGGTGGCGTCCCACTGGCCGGTCAGCAGCGACTCGCGGACGCCGCCCGGCATGTCGAGGGCCAGCGTTCGGCCGGCGGCCTGAACCGACTGCGTGTCGACGCTGAGCACCATCGGCGTCTCGGGATCGCGCTCGGCGCTCGCCATGAGGAACTCGACGTCGGCGGCCGCCGCGGTGGCGCACGCCAGGCCGATCGTCGTCGCGTTGCCCAGGAAGATCTCGGAGAACGACTCGCCGACGCAGGCGTCGATGCCGCGGCGCTTGAGGGCCTGGGGGGCATGCTCGCGCGACGAGCCCGAGCCGAAATTCTCGTTGACGACCAGGATCGACGCGCGGGCGTATGCCGGGTTCGCGAACGGATGGTTCGGCATCGACTGGCGGTCGTCCTCGAACGCGTGCTCGCCGAGGCCGTCGAAGGTGATGGCCTTGAGGTACCGCGCCGGGATGATCCGGTCGGTGTCGATGTTGTTGCCGCGCAACGGGAGGGCGGTCCCCGCGACGCGATCGATGCGGCGGTCGCTGCTGTCCGTGGTGCTCATGGCTGCTGCTGGCCGAGCATCCCCCGCACGTCCGTCACCTCGCCGGCGACGGCCGCGGCGGCGACCATGGCAGGGCTCATCAGGAGCGTGCGGCCGGTGGGGCTGCCCTGGCGCCCCTTGAAGTTGCGGTTGGAGGACGACGCGCACACCTCGCGTCCGTGCAGCCGGTCGGGGTTCATCGCCAGGCACATCGAGCAACCGGCGCCGCGCCACTCGAAGCCGGCCGCCCGGAAGACCTCGTGCAGGCCCTCTTCCTCGGCCGCCCGCCGCACGTCCTTGGAGCCCGGCACCACGAGGGCCCGCACGTGGCCGGCCACTCGCCGTCCGGAGACGACGCGCGCCGCCTCCCGCAGGTCCGACAGGCGCGCGTTGGTGCACGAGCCGACGAACGCGACGTCGACCCGGGTCCCCGCGATGGGCGCGCCGCCGGTGAAGCCCATGAAGTCGAGCGCCTCGTCGACCGCGCCGGCATCGGCGCCGGCGTCGGATGGCGCCGGGATGCGCTCGGAAACGCCGACCGACTGGCCCGGGTTGATGCCCCACGTCACGCGCGGCTCGATGGCGCTGCCGTCGAGCTCGACGACGTCGTCGTACGCCGCGTCCGCGTCGGACGCCATCGACCGCCACCACGCCCGGGCGCGATCGAACGCGGCGCCCGCGGGGGCGAACGGCCGGCCGGCCAGGTAGGCGAACGTCGTCTCGTCCGGGTTCACGTAGCCGATGCGGGCGCCGCCCTCGATGGACATGTTGCACATCGTCATGCGCTCGTCCATCGCCATCCGCTCGACGGCCGCACCGGCGTACTCGTAGGCGTAGCCCACGCCGCCCCGCACGCCCAGCCGCGCGATGATCTCGAGGATCACGTCCTTCGCGTAGACGCCCGGCCCGAGCGCGCCGCCGACGGCGATGCGGCGCACCTTGAGCGGATCGATCGCCAGGCACTGCGACGCCAGGACGTCGCGCACCTGGGAAGTCCCGATGCCGAACGCCACGGCGCCGAACGCGCCGTGCGTCGACGTGTGGCTGTCGCCGCAGGCGATGGTCATGCCCGGCTGCGTCAGGCCCAGCTCCGGGCCGATGACGTGCACGATGCCCTGCCGGTCGGTGCCGAGGTCGGAGAACCGGATGCCGAACTCGCGGCAATTGCCCTCGAGTGCCGCCATCATCCGCTCGGCCAGCTCGTCGGCGAAGGGCCGGCGCTGATCCAGCGTCGGGACGATGTGGTCGACCGTCGCGTAGGTGCGTTCCGGAAACGCGACCGGGACGCCCCGCCGCCGCAGCATGTCGAACGCCTGCGGTGAGGTGACCTCGTGGACCAGGTGCAGCCCGATGAACAGCTGCGTCTGCCCGGTCGGCAGGCGGCGAACCGTATGGAGATCCCAGACCTTCTGGAGCAGGGTCCTGTGCATTGTTCAGACGGGGCTGCGCCCCGAACCCCCGGCGTCCGCTTGCGGGGACCCCTTCGCCCCGCGCCGCTCCCGCCGAGGCGCGCTGTGCGCGCCTTGGGGGAGTCCGTGCGTTCTACTGCGCAGGCTCTTCCTCCGTCTCGATCTCCTGGAGGAACTCCTCGCTGGGCCTGTGGATCCGGCCGTAGCTGCCGGCGTCGATGACGTAGTACCAGGAGGCGAAGCGGGCGGCGAGCTGCTCGGCCTTCTCCCGGCCCTCGCTGACGCGCCGTTCCCAGGATGCGTGCGCGTCGGCGTCTTCCGCGTCCGGCTCGGGGAGCGCCGCCTGGTCGAAGTCGGCCGTGATGAAGACGTAGCGGTTCTCGCCGGAGCCCGTCTCCTCGTCGTCGCTCGTCTCGTCGCCCACCGCCACCGCGTCGCCGCGGCCATAGACGATCTCGCCGAACCGCAGGGTGTAGAGCACGCCCTCGTTCGTGCGGACGAGCAGCTCGCCGTCGTTCGACAGCAGGCCACCCTCGGCGGTCGGGTAGAAGCCGCGGCTGGTCAGCGTCTGCACGTCGGCCTGGTTGATCTGCCCCGCCTCGAACGCCTCGCGAACGTTCCCGGAGAGGCCGGGCGGCTTGGGCCGCACGCCGGCGATGTTCATGGTCATCACGGCGCCCACCAGCAGGTTGACCTGGACCGTGTCCACCTCCTGCCCCTCGGGCAGCTCGTTCGCGTCCCAGCCGTCTTCCTCGTTCCGGGTGAGGACGAACTCGCCCCGCCGCACCACCGACAGCGTCTGCTCGTCGATGAAGTACTCGTTCAGGGTGATCTGCTGGACCTGCTCGCGCTCCACCTCCAGCAGGTTGGTCTCGATCCAGTCCTCGAACGCCGTCGAGATGTCGGCTTCGAAGCGGGCGGAGTACACGCGCGTCTGTCCGGGCACGCGGACGAAGCGGAGTCCCGGACGGCCCGGCACCGCCCGGCCGACGATGAGGTCGGCCAGCACGCGCTCGTCGGGGTCCCTGAAGGTCACGCGCGTGCCGCGGCCCTGGAGGGTGCTGACCGTCTCGTCGGTCGGGTCGACCACGCCCAGCGCGTCGTGATCGGCGACGTTGTCCGAGCGGAAGTCTTCCTTGATGACGCTGATGACGTCCGCCGCCGCGTTGGCCAGCCGCTCCTCGCCGTCCGCGGGATAGTCGTGGTGCGAGGGGATCGTCCACAGGCCGCCGCGGTTGGTGACCATGAACGGCGTCGCGGACGCCGTGTCCTCGTCGAACTCGATCACCTGGAGCGTCGCGGCCGTCTCCGGGTCCGTGAACTCGGGAAAGAACGGCTCGCCGACGTCGAAGAACGCGTCCGGGGCGACCCGCCCCGGCGTCGTCGCGAACGCCAGCAGGCCCAGCACGATGGCGGCGCCTGCAACCCTCTGGGTAATCTTCAACTCGCTCATGGTCAGTCCCTCAACCGATGCGCCGCCGCGGCCCCTTCCCTTTCGCGGCGCTGGCGGCGGAGCAGAACGGCCACGCCCACGACAAGGACGGGGATCGGCGGCAGCAGGACCGCGAACGTCTGGATCGACGTCTGGATCTGCCGGATCTGCGACTCCATGGTCTCCCGGCTGGCCTGAATCTTCGCGTCCTTCTCGGCGTCGATATTGGTCGACAGCACGCTGAGGCGCCGATTCTCGACCTCCTCGAGGTTCCGGACCATGATCTGCTTCGTCTGCGCGTCGATGTCGGTCCGGCTGCGAAGCTCCTCCACGCGCGCGTCGAGCCGCGCCTGGGCCTCCTCGATAGCCTGCTCGGCTTCTTCCTCGGCCTGCTGCTCCTCCTGCGTGCGCTGCTCGGTGAACTGGGCGGTCTGCGCCTCGACCCGCTCCAGGGTCCGGTGGCGGGCGCGCCGGCTGCGCAGGTTGACGAACGACTCGTCGCTGACGAGCACGTCCATCGCGTTGAGGAAGAAGGTCACGTTGTCGAAGTTGAGGTCCGCGATGCCCTGCTCGCGAATGGCGAAGAACTGCTCGCCGATGAAGTCGAGGTCGGCCACCACGATCAGATCGACCGCACCGGCCGCGGTCTCTTCGGCATCCTCGGCGGCCTCCTCCGCGGCGTCCGCGTCGGCCGCGGGCTCGGGCTCGGCCGCCGGCATGTCTGCTGGCTCGTCCACTTCCGCCATGTCGGCCGCGGCGGTCTCGGTGGCCGGAGCGGGCTCGGGCGCCTCCGTCTGGTCGGCGTCCGGAGCCGGGTCCCCGGCATCCGCCGCCTGGGGCTCGACCGCGGGTTGCGCCTCCGCAGAGTCCGCCGCCGCGGGCACCGGCTCGGGCTCGGCGGGGGTGGAGGCCTCAGGGTCGCCGGCAGGAGCTGCCTCGGCGGGAACCGCTGCCTGGGCTTCGGGCGCAGGTTCAGCAGCGGCTTCCGCCGCGGCAGGGACCGCTTCCGGCTCGGCCGCGGAATCGGCCTCCGCCGGGGCTGTCGCCGCGGGCGCCGCTGCAGGATTCAAGTCCGCGGGCGCGGCTTCCGGCTCGGCCACCGGATCCGCAGCCACAGGCGTAGCCGCCGCGGGGTCGGCCGCAGGATCCGACTCCGGCGCGGTCACCTCGGGCCCGGGCGCGGGCTCTGCCTCCGCGGGAGCCGCCGTCTCGGCCTCGGTTGCAGGGTCCGCCGCCGCGGGCGCCGCCGCTTCCGGCTCCGCCGCAGGGTCCGGCTCCGCAGGCGCCGCCGCCTCCGGCTCGACCGCCGGGGCTGCCTCTGCGGGGACCGCCGCATCCGGCGCGGGTGCGGGATCCGCCTCCGCGGCGGCCGGCGGGGTCAGGCCGGTCATCCGGATGCGGGCCGCGATGACGTAGTCCTGCTCGTCCGGCTCGCGCGGGGGCTCGGGATTGATCTGCGGCCCGAACGGCGAATTGCGGACGATGGAGAAGTAGCCGTTCGTTCCCGACGCCGTGCCGGATCTGAGCAGCGGCTCGAACTCGACGCGCGCATCCTCGACCGGCTCGAGGAACCCCGGCCAGAGGAACACGAGCTCCTGCAGGTCGGCGGTCACGTTGACGTCGACGTTGAAGGTCGCCTCGTTCAGGTTCCCCCGTCCGAGGAACACCACGTCGTCCGGCATGTGCGCCAGTTGCGGGTGGGGGTTGTAGCTGTCCCACACGATGCGGGTCGGCTCCCAGCCGACACCCAGGTCGGCCAGCCACTGCCGCACGTTGCCGCGCGGGCCGGGGCGCGCCGTGCCCGGCGGGTAGGTGAACGGGTTGCCGTCGCCGACCCATTCCGTGGGCGAGAGCTGCGGGTTGACCGCGGGCATCGGATCCACCAGCAGCATGGCCGGGGTGCCCCGCCGGATGGCGTCGGCGACGTGCTCCATCTCGTCCGTTTGCATCGACGAGGGAAGCGGCACAAGCAGCGCATCGACCTCCACGTCGATGGGCAGCTCCGGGTCGATCGGATAGATCTCGTACTGCTTGCGGAGCTCGGATACGACGGGCCAGGCCGGATCGAACCGGTTCTCCCGGTAGTCGACGCCGCCCACCAGGTTCATCATCGTGCGCACGACGCCGATGCGCTTGCGCTCCGCGCCGGCCACGACCCGGATGCTGCGCACCACCTCGTACTCGGTCGGCAGCCCCCGATCGAAGAAGGGGATGACCTGCTCCTCGGCGCCGCACGTGAACGCCACGCCCATGAAGACCTCGGTGACGTCGGCGCGCGTCGAGCTGACGTCGCGGAACGGCCGCGGCGCGATGCCGAACGTCTCCCGGGCGTCGCGCGCGGCGTCCGTGAACGACTCGGTGTCGTGAATCAGCACCTCCACGCGCGATCCGGCGAGCGCATCGATCTCCTGCAGCACGCTCAGGAGGTTGGCCCGCGCCTGCACGAACGGCTCCGGCACCTCGGGGCTGATGAAGGCCTGGATGAAGACCGGCCGATCGGGCGCCAGCTCGTCCAGCAGGGCGTGCGTCTCGGGGCTCAGCGAGTGCAGCCTTTCGGCCGTGACGTCCACCCGCAGGCCGGCCCTGGCCGTGAGCGCTCCCAGGCTCACGAGCGCCACCACGACGGCGACGACGCGCACCGCCTGATGCAGCCACATCGGATAGCCGTCGGCCCTGGCCGGCCAGTGGCGCCGCGAGAGCACGAGCACGTTGAGGTACAGGAAGCCGCCGCCGACCGCCACGAAGTACAGGAGCGCGCTGAGGCTGATGACGCCGCGGGCGAAGTCGGCGAAGTACGTGCCCATGGCGAACGCCAGCAGCGAACGCTCGAGCTCCGGGTCGAACGTCCCGACGGCCGGCCCCGCCACGATCAGCGCCGCGCAGAACAGCGCCCCCAGAATGAACCCGATGGTCGCGTTCCGCGTCAGCAGCGACGCCAGCATGCCGACGGCCGTCAACGCCGCGCCCATGAACCAGTAGCCGACGTAGTTGCTGAACATCAGGCCGATGTCCGGGCTGCCGAGCCAGAAGAGCACCCCCACGTAGCTCAGCGACAGCACGAGCGACGCCGTGTAGATGCCGAGCGTCGCGGCGTACTTGCCGAGCACCACCTCCACGTCGGTCGCGGGCAGCGTCAGCAGCAGCTCGTCGGTGCCCAGCTTCTTCTCGTCTGCCCAGACGCTCATCGTGAGCGCGGGAATGAAGAACAGCAGCAGGAATGGAAACACGTTGTTGAGCTGCTCGAGGTTGGCCAGGTTCTGCAGGAAGAAGCGGTCCTGCCAGAACGCCGCGCCCGCGCTGATGAAGATGAACAGCGTGATGAACACGTACCCGGTCGGGTTGCTGAAGTACATCCGCAGGTCGCGCTTGGCGACCGCCCGGATCACCTTCAGATTGGGTCTGCCGATCATTTGCTCGTGCCCCTCGCTAGGACTGGTCGGACGGCGCCTTGGCGGCCGGCTTCGACGGCTTCGCCGCGGCCGCAGGCGGCGGCGCGGGCGGGTCGGCAGGCGGCGGCGCGGACTCGGACGTGGACGGTGCGGACGCGGATGCGGGCGGCGTGGATGCAGCCGGCGGCGGCGCGGCCTGGCCGCGGTTCGTCAGGCGGTAGAACGGCTTCTCGATCGACCCGTTCTCCCTGAGCTCGGCGAGGGTGCCGTCGAACACCAGATTCCCGCCGTCGACCAGCAGCACGCGGTCGGCGGTCGCCTCGGCCTCGTGGAGGATGTGCGTCGAGACGAGCAGCGTCTTCGTCGCGCGCAGGCGCTGGACGTTGTCGCGAAACTGGCGGATCTGATTGGGATCGAGTCCGGCCGTCGGCTCGTCCATGATCAGGACGTCGGGATCGTGCAGCAGCGCCTGGGCGAGGCCCACGCGCTGCTTGAGCCCCTTCGACAACCTGCCGATCGGCTTCTCGATCACCAGTTGCAATGCGCACAGCTCGACGACGGCGTCGATGCGGCTCCCGAGGGCCTTCCCGAGCTCGCGCGCCTCACCGAAGAAGGTGAGCAGCTCGAGCGGCGTCATGTCGGGATACAGCGGGCCGTTCTCGGGCAGGTATCCCAGGCGGCGGGACGCCTCGATGCGATGCTCCCGCACGTCCATCCCGCCGATGGTCGCGCTGCCCGCGCTGGGCGCCAGATACCCGGTCAGCATCCGCATCATCGTGGTCTTGCCCGCGCCGTTGGGCCCGAGGAAGGCCACGATCTGGCCCTGGGGTATCGAAAAGGAAATGTCGCGCACCGCGACGAACGGACCGAAGTACTTGCTCAGCCCCTTCGCCTCGATCATCGGCGCGCCCGCCTTGAGCTCCGTCGCGTCCATCACCAGCCTCCGTGCAGCAAATGAGGATAGCCAAGGCCCGGCCGGGCATCAAGCGCCGGCACCCCGCCCGGCCGCCGCCGCCCGGGCGCGCCTGAAGTAACCCGGTGCGTTCAGCCGCGCGCACATGTCGAAGAAAACGGGCCTGGGACCGGCCCACTGCAGCTCGTCGACCGACTCGAATACCGGCGCGTCCAGGCGCAACTTCGCGATCCGCCGGAACAGCAGCGCCTCCTCGCGCCGTTCGCGCAGGGTGCGGGCCAGGCGGGCCGCGCCGCGCGGCCGCACGGTCCAGTCGGCCTCGTCGGCGGGTATGTCTTCGAGGCAGCCGTATCTCGCCAGCACGGTCGACGCCGACTTCGCTCCCCAGCCCGGAAGCCCCGGATAGCCGTCCGCCGCATCGCCGACCAGGGCCAGGTAGTCGACCATCGACTCGGGACCGACGCCGAACCTGGCCCGGACCCCGTCCGCATCGCGGAGCAGGCCTGCCCGCCTGTCGAACTGCACGACCCGACGACCGCGCACGCATTGCGCGAGGTCCTTGTCCGGCGTGCAGATGAACACCTGCTCCACACGCGCGTCGCCCGCCGCGCGGGCCGCGGCCGTCGCCAGCCCGTCGTCTGCCTCGAGCTCGGTCATCGGCCAGACCGCAACGCCCAGCGCCGCCAGCGCATCCTCGAGCGGATGGAACTGCGCCAGCAGCGCCGGCTCGATCCCCGCCCCCGTCTTGTAGCCGGGCCAGAGGCGGTTTCGAAACGACTCGATGACGTGGTCGGTCGCCACCCCGACATGCGTGACATCGTCCTCCAGCATGGCGAGGACCGACCCGACGACGCCGCGGACGGCCCCGATGTCGCGGCCGTCCGAATCGAACGCCGCCGGCACGGCGTAGTAGTGGCGGAACAGCTCGTACGTGCCGTCGAGGACGAACACGTTCACCGGGATATCTGTCAGATGACCGTGTGCTCGCCGATGTCGCCCCGCGGCCGGCGCTTGCGGGACGACGGCCGACGCGGCTCGACGAACGTGCTCAGCCGCCCGCTGCGGGACGGCTCCCGCAGCTTGCGGAGCGCGGCCGCCTCGATCTGGCGGATCCGCTCCCGGGTCAGCGAGAACTTCTCGCCCAGCTCCGCCAGCGTCGGTTCGGCCCCGTCGTTCAGACCGAAGCGCATGCGGATGACCTCGCGCTCCTTGGGACTGAGCGTCTCGAGCACCGACTCGGTCTGACGCCGGAGATCGAACGCGATGGTCGACTCGGCCGGGTTGACCGCCTGGCGGTCCTCGATGAAATCGCCGAACTGGCTCTCCTCGCCATCGCCGATCGGCGAGTCGAGCGACACCACGGTCTGCGCTATCCGCCGGGCCTTGCGGACGACGGACACCGGCAGATCGGAACGCTCGGCCAGCTCGCGCACGGTCGGCTCGCGGCCGAGGTCGCGCATCAACGTCTGGCCGGCCCGGTTCAGCTTGTTCAACGTCTCGATCATGTGGACCGGAATCCGAATCGTTCGGGCCTGGTCGGCGATGGCGCGCGTGATCGCCTGCCGGATCCACCATGTCGCGTAGGTGGAGAACTTGAACCCGCGGCGGTAGTCGAACTTGTCGACCGCGCGCATCAACCCGATGTTCCCTTCCTGGATCAGGTCGAGGAACGCCAGCCCGCGGTTGGCGTACTTCTTCGCCACCGACACCACGAGGCGCAGGTTGGCCTCGGTCAGCTCCTTGCGCGCCCGGTCGGCCTGCATCGAGCCGCGGACAATCGCCTTCTGGATGCGCGCGAGCGCTTCGGCCGTCTCCTCGATCTCCTGGCGGCGCTCGTTGAGCGTCGTGCGCCCCCCGGACGGCGCGTCGCCGTCCTGGCCCTGGCGCGCCGTCGCAGCCGGGCGCCGCAAGCGCTCGCCGCGGCGTTCCGCGCGGCGCAGCGTGCCGGCTGACGAATCGATCTTCTCGATGAAGCTCTCCCGCACCTCGGACGTGAACCGCATGGCGCGCACGGCCCGCGAAACGGCGACGTGGGCGCGCAGCAGGCGCAAGGTCGTGCGCGTCGACACCCGCCCGTGCCGCCTGCGCGTGGCGGCCGCCCGGTTCTGGCGCCGGGTCAGCTCCTTGAGCGCGCCGTCGACGGCGTCGACGGCGTCGAGGAACTTGCGGGCGCGGTTGGCCATCTGCCGTTCCGTCAGCTCCCCGTCCTGCAGCACGACGATCTCCTGCAGGTCGCGCTCGCCATCCCTGAGGTCCTGGCCGAGATGCAGCACGTGGCGCGCGACGATCAGGCTCCGCGACAGCGCGATCATGACCCGTTGCTCGCCGCGCTCGATGCGCTTCGCGATGGCCACCTCCCCCTCGCGCGTGAGCAGCGGCACCCGACTCATCTGCCGGAGATACGTTCGCACCAGATCCTGGCCCTGGTCCGATTCGTCGCCCGCCGGATGCACCTCCGCCTCGGGCATCACGCGCAACGGCGCGCGCCGGGCCGTATCGACCTCCATCTGATCGGCGGACCCTTCGACCTCGATGCCCTGGTTCTCGAGCTCCTGCAGCAACGCGGCGAGGTCGTCGGACTCGACGTCGGGCGCGAGATGCTCGACGACCTGGTCGATGGTCACGAAGCCCCGTTCCTGACCTGCGGCAACCAAGTCTCGCACTACTTCATGTCTATCCTGCGTCAACAATCGGCTCCTCTCGACGCGCGGGGCATCATCCCGCAAACGGCTCTGAATGTGCGGTGGGACTCGGGAATCTCCCGTTGTGCTCTTAGACGCACCACGGGGTCGATTTGTTTCGGTAAATTCTTGCCAATTTTATCATTCCCCCAACCTGAAATCTCCCCCTTTTTTGGCGTATGCCCGCGTGCCCCCACTGCATGTCATCGGCCGCTCGCTCCGGAACGGACAGTCCGGCTGCCGACGGCCGGACTGTTACGCTTACGAGGTGACCCTTCCCGGCCGGGCCGCCGGTGCGACGACCGGCTCGCAGGCTCTCGGCGCGTTCGGCGGCGTCTTCGCACCAAGCGTCATCGCCGTGCTCGGTCTCGTCCTGTTCCGGCGGCTCGGCTTCGTCGTCGGCAGCGCCGGGCTGGCGGGGGGGCTTCTGATGCTCGCGCTGGCGAGCGCCATCGCGCTCCTGACGAGCATCTCGCTGTCGGCCGTCGCGGCCAGCCGCAAGGTGCGCGGGACCGGCGACAGCTTTCTGCTCTCGCGGACGCTCGGGGTCGAGTTCGGAGGCGCCCTCGGCCTGGCTCTCTATCTGGCCCAGGCCGCGTCGGTGGCGTTCTACTGCATCGGCTTCGGGGAGGCCGCGGTCGCGCTGTTCGGCGGGTCGGGGCTCGCCGTGCGCCTGGTGGCCGGCGGCGCCGCGCTCGCCATGTTCCAACTGGCATACGCGGGGGTGCGGCCCGCGGGCCGCGTGCAGTTCGTCGTCCTGGCGATTCTGGCCGGCGCGCTGGTGTCGCTGCTGGCCGGCGGCCGGACGGCGTGGGACCTGTCGCTGCTCCGGCAGAGCTGGTCGGCCGGCGGCGACGCGCTCCCGTTCTGGACGGTCTTCCCCGTCCTCTTCCCGGCGGTGGCCGGCTTCACGCTGGGCGTCGGCTCGCTGGGAGACCTGAGCAACCCCGCCCGCGGCCTGCCGCGCGGGATCTTTCCCGCGCTCGGCGTGTTCGTGGCGACCTACGGCGCGGGCATGTTCGTGCTGGCGGCGGCGGCGCCGCTCCCGAACCTGGCCACGGACTACGAGCTCCTGCCGCGCATCGCCGCCATCCCGTGGCTGGCCCACGCCGCCGTGCTGGCGGCCACGCTGGCGGCAGCCCTGGCAACGCTCCTGGGCGCGGCCCGCATCCTGCAGGCGCTGGCCGGCGACAGGCTTTTCGCGCCGCTCACGTTCTTCGGCGCCGGCCACGGACCGGCGGGCCACCCGCGACGGGCCGTGGTTCTGACCGGCCTCGTCGCGATCGCGGCGATCGCCGTGAGCGACCTCGACGCGATCGCGGCCGTCGTGTCGATGTTCCTGCTGATCGCGTACGGGCTGCTCAACTACGCCACCTCCGTCGAGGCGGTCGGGGCCGGCCAGTCGCTGCGCCCGGGCTCTCTCTTCTCTCGCGCGCGCGCCAGCCTGGCCGGCGCCGGGCTGTGCGGGCTCGCGATGCTCATGCTCGACCCCGTGGCGAGCCTGGCGGCTGTCGGGATCCTCGCGCTCGTCCACCAGTACCTGCACTGGACCGCCGTGCCGGCCCGCTGGCGCGATCGCCGGCGGGCCTACCAGTTCCAGCGCGTCAAGAAAGGGCTCCGGGAGATTGCCAACCAGCCGGAAGGCGCCGCGGACTGGCAGCCGCACGTCCTGGCCTTCGCCGATACGTCCGCCCGCAGGGGGCGTCTGCTGCGGGCGGCGGGCTGGATCTCCGGGGGCTCCGGCATCGTCGGCGCCGTCAAGCTCCTGGTCGACGAACCCACCGGCCCCGCGGGCGACCAGGCTCGCCGGGAGGCCGAGCAGCGGCTGGCGGCCGACGCGCGGCGCGAAGGCCTCGATGTCCATCCGCTGGTGGTGGCGGCCGGCAGCGGGCCGCCGGCTGCCGCGGCGGCGCTGCAGGCCTGGGGCGTCGGCCCCATTCGAGCCAGCACAGTCATGCTCGACTGGGACGACAGTCGCGACCCGCAGCGGCCGGCGGAGCTGTCGCGGCGGCACGCGCTGCTGCTGCAGGGGGCGGCCGCGCTCGGCCGGCACACCGTCGTGCTGCGTGCCCCGGAGGGCCGCCGCACCGCGCTGCAGCAGGCAGCGGGCGGCGGGCGGCGTATCGACGTCTGGTGGCTCGCCGACGAGTCTTCGCGGCTGGCCCTGGCGCTCGCCCATCTGACGACGCGGACCGACGAGTGGGACGACGCGGCCATCCGCCTGCTGGCCCCGGGCCCGCCGGCCGCGGCCGGCGCGGCCGAAGCCGACCTCCGCCGCCGGCTCGGCGAGCTGGGCATCGCCGCGAGCATCGTCGCCGTGGACGCGGCCGAGGGCGACGGCGCGTATGCGCGCTCGGGTGACGCGGCGCTCGTCTTCCTGCCCGTGCGCGTCGAGGGCGCGCGCACGCTCCATGCCGGCGGCCCCGTCGACCGGCTGTTCGGGGCGCTGCCCGCCGCCGCGCTCGTCGCCGCGGCCGATGCCGTGGCGCCCGGTGGGGAAGACTGGAATCAGTAGCGGTAGTGGTCCGGCTTGTAGGGCCCTTCGGCCGGCACGCCGATGTAGTCGGCCTGCTCGGAGGTCAGCGCCGTCAGGCGCACGCCGAGATGGTCGAGGTGCAGGCGCGCCACCTCCTCGTCGAGCTTCTTGGGCAGCATGTAGACCTGCCTGTCGTACTCGCCGGCGTTGCGGTGCAGCGCCAGTTGCGCGAGCACCTGATTGGTGAAGGACGTCGACATCACGAAGCTCGGGTGCCCGGTGGCGCAGCCGAGGTTGAGCAGCCGCCCCTCGGCCAGCACGAGCACGCTGTGCCCGTCGGGGAACCGCCACTCGTCGTACTGCGGCTTGATGCCGATGCGCTCGATGCCCGGCACCTGCTTGAGGCCGGCCATGTCGATCTCGTTGTCGAAGTGGCCGATGTTCCCCACGATTGCCTTGTCCTTCATCCGCCCCATCTGCGCCGCGGTGATGATGTCCCTGTTGCCCGTGGCGGTGATGAAGATGTCGGCGGTTTCGAGCAGGCTGTCGAGCGTGTTGACCTCGAAGCCCTCCATCGCGGCCTGCAGCGCGCAGATCGGGTCGATTTCCGTGACGACGACGCGGCAGCCCTGCCCGCGCAGCGACTGGGCGCACCCCTTGCCCACCTCCCCGTAGCCGCAGACGACCGCGACCTTGCCGCCCAGCATCACGTCCGTGGCCCGGGCGAGGCCGTCCGGCAACGAGTGCCGGCAGCCGTACACGTTGTCGAACTTGCTCTTGGTGACCGAGTCGTTGACGTTGATGGCCGGGAACAGCAGCGTTCCGTCCCGCGTCATCTCGTACAGCCGGTGCACCCCGGTCGTCGTCTCCTCGCTGACCCCCCGGATGGCCGGGCTGATCCGCTGCCATTGCCCGGCGTCGCGGCGCCGGACGTCGCGCAGCAGATCGAGAATTACGCCCCACTCCTCCGGGTCGCGCTCGGGGTCGAAGGCCGGGACCGCGCCCGCACGCTCGAACTCGTACCCCTTGTGGACCAGGAGCGTGGCATCGCCGCCGTCATCGACGATCAGGTCGGGGCCGCGGCCGTCGGGCCAGATCAGCGCCTCGTTCGTGCACCACCAGTACTCGGGCAGCGTCTCGCCCTTCCACGCGAAGACCGGCGTGCCGCACGGTGCGGCGGTCGTGCCCCCGGTCTCGGGACGACCGACCACGACCGCGCCCGCCGCGTGGTCCTGCGTCGAGAAGATGTTGCAGGACGCCCAGCGCACGTCGGCCCCGAGCCCTGCCAGCGTCTCGATCAGCACGGCCGTCTGCACGGTCATGTGCAGGCTGCCCATCACCCGGGCGCCGGCCAGCGGCTGCTCGCCCGCATGGCGGCGGCGCAGCGCCATCAAGCCGGGCATCTCCTGCTCGGCCAGCCTGATCTCGCTGCGGCCGCGCGCGGCCGTGCCGAGATCCGCGACCTTGTAGGGCGGACGGCCGGCCCGGGCGGCCTCCTCGAACGGGTGGAGCTTCTCGACCAGCGTCGAACTCATGAAGGTCTCCTTCAGCGTGCGGGGCGCCGCGGGCGGCGCGACGACGACCGGCGGCGGCGCTTGGGCGCCCCGTCGCGCGGCTCGTCCGGCGGCGGCGCGGAGGCCTGCGTCTCCCGGACCATAGGCGGCGGCGCGTGCAGCGTCTCCTGGTAGTAGTCGTCGACCAGCATGGCGATGAGCGCCGATTCGTCCTCGTTCTCGGCCAGGCTGCGCGCCAGGGGAACGAACCGCTCGCTGCGCTCCGTCCGGAGCCGGTCGCGGCCGCGCAGCCGCGCCTCGAGGAGCGTGGTGACGCGCTCGGCAACCACCGCTTGGACGGCGGCATCGGTCGGCGTGGCGCGCTGCTGGAACTCGACCGCGTAGCGCTTGGCAATGGCGTCGAGCGTGAGCGTCTCCGCTTCGGTCACCAGCGACAGGGCCACGCCGGCGGCCCCGGCGCGGCCCGTCCGGCCGGCCCGATGAATGTAGCCCTCGGGATCCTCGGGCAGCTCGTACTGGATGACGTGGGACAGCTGCGGAATGTCGAGACCGCGCGCCGCGACATCGGTGGCGACGAGGAACCGGAGGCTGCCCTTGCGGACCCGCGCCAGAATGCGCTCGCGATCCGCCTGCGACCGATCCGCGCTGAGCTCGTCGGCATCGTAGCCGAACCGCTGCAGCACGACGGTGACGTAGTGCACGGCCGTCTTGGTGTTGCAGAAGATGATGGCCGAGGCCGGGTTCTCGAGCTCGATGCTGCGCACGAGGCTCCGGTCCTTGTCCATGGCCGGCACCACGTAGAACACGTGCTCGGTCTCGGTGACGTGCACGTGATCGCCGCTGAGCGACAGGAACTCCGGCGCGCGGAGAAACTCCTTCGCCGTGCGCATCACGAAGGCGGGAAACGTGGCCGAGAACATGCTGTTGTGGAGCGTCTCGCGCGTCGCGGGCGGCACGTGCCGCTGAACCTCCTGCATGTCCGGATAGAAGCCCATCGAGAGCATGCGGTCGGCTTCGTCGAAGACGCGCATCTGCAGCGCGTCGAGCGACAGCGTGCCGCGCAGCAGGTGGTCGAGCACGCGCCCCGGCGTGCCGACCACGATCTGCGCCCCGCCCTTGAACGCCTCGATCTGCGGGCCATAGCCCACGCCGCCGTAGACGGCGACCGTCCGCAGCCCGGTGTCCTGGCAGAGGGTCTCGGTAACCTGGCTGACCTGCCTGGCCAGCTCGCGCGTCGGCACCAGGACGAGTGCCTGGCACTGCGCGCGGCCGGCCTCCAGCCGCTCGAGCATCGGCAGGACGAACGCGCCCGTCTTGCCGCTGCCGGTCCGGGCCTGAATCATCACCTCGCGGCCCGCCAGGATGTACGGAATGGCCCGGGCCTGCACCGGCATGAGACTGGTCCACCCCGCGCGGCCTGCGCCGCGACGCAACGACTCGGGCAACTGGGCGAGGGTCAGCTCCGGAAGCTCGGGAGTCTCGCTGGTCGGGGAATCGGTGGGCTCGTTCAAAGTCTTCGGTGCCTGATTCTACGACACTGGGCACGGCGCGGGGTAGTCGCCGCCGACGCGCTTGCAGTATGCTGGGGCCGCTCGGCACCGGATTCAGCGGGAGGTTCGCAACCGATGGCGCGATGTAACTCCAACCCTGTGTGGATTCTGCTGGCACTGCTGGCGTGCGGCTCGGCGGGGCTGTCGGCGCAGGAGGGCCGGACCGTCGAGTGGCGCTCGTACGCCGCCGACGTGGCCAGCACCTTCTACTCGCCGGCGGATCAGATCGACGCCGACAATTTCGACGACCTGGAGGTCGCCTGGCGTTTCTCGACCCGCAACTTCGGACCGCGGCCGGAAGCCAACCTGCAGTCGACCCCGCTCATGATCGGGGGCGTGCTGTACAGCACGGTCGGCTCGCGGCGGGACGTCGTGGCCCTCGATGCGACCAGCGGCGAGCTGCTCTGGATGCACCGGCTCGACGAGGGCGAGCGCGGCGCCGCGGCGCCGCGGCGGCTCTCGGGCCGCGGCCTGACGTACTGGGACGACGGCGCGGAGGGACAGATCTTCTACGTCACGCCCGGGTACCGCCTGGTCGCGCTCGACGCGGCGACCGGCCAGCGCGTGAGCACCTTCGGGACGGACGGCATCGTCGACCTGAAGCTGGAGTTCGACCAGGACATCGATCTGGTCACCGGCGAGGTCGGGCTGCATGCCGCGCCGGTGGTGGCCAACGACACGATCGTCATCGGGGCCGCCCACCTGCCGGGGACCGCTCCGCGGTCGCGGGCCAACGTCAAGGGCCACGTGCGCGGCTACGACACCCGCACCGGGGCGCGGAAGTGGATCTTCCACACCATCCCGGACTCGGACGAGTTCGGCAACGACACCTGGCTGAACGATTCGTGGCAGTACACCGGCAACACCGGCGTGTGGGCGCAGATCAGCATCGACCCGGAGCTGAACATCGCCTACCTGCCGACCGAGACCCCGACCGGCGACTACTACGGCGGGCACCGGCTCGGCGACAACCTGTTCGCGAACAGCCTGGTCGCGGTCGATCTCGACACCGGCGAGCGCATGTGGCACTTCCAGGTCTCGCACCACGAGGTGTGGGACTGGGACCTGCCGGCCGCCCCGATTCTGGCCGACATCACCGTGGACGGCCGGGACATCAAGGCGGTCGCGCTGCCGACCAAGCAGGCCTGGATCTTCGTCTTCGACCGCGAGACGGGCGAGCCGGTGTGGCCGATCGAGGAGCGCCCGGTGCCGCAGTCCGACGTGCCTGGCGAGGTGCTCTCGCCGACCCAGCCGTTTCCGACGAAGCCGCCTGCCCTCGACCGCCAGGGAATCGGCGTCGACGACCTGATCGACTTCACCCCCGAGTTGCGGGCGGCGGCCGAAGAGATCGCCAGCCGCTACACCCTGGGTCCGATCTACACCCCGCCGACGGTGGCCGATCCGCAGGGTACGGGGAACTACGGCACGCTGATCGTGCCGGCGGCCACGGGCGGCGTGAACTGGCCCGGCGGCGCGCTCGACCCCGAGACCGGCATTCTCTACCAGTACACGAAGACGCAGGTCACGGCGCTGCGGATGATCAACGACCCGGACGTGTCGGACATGGACTACATCAGCAGCCGGCGCCTCCGGGGCGTGAGCCCGGCGGATCTCCAGCTCACGGTCGAGGGCCTGCCGCTGGTCAAGCCGCCGTGGGGGCGCATCTCGGCGGTGGACCTGAACACCGGCGACATCATCTGGCAGATGCCGCACGGCGAGACCCCCGACAACGTTCGGAACCACCCCAAGCTGCAGGGGCTGGACATCCCGCGCACGGGCCGGGTCGGACGCATCGGGACGCTGGTGACGAAGACGCTGGTCGTCGCCGGCGAGGGCGGGTTCTTCACGACGCCGGAAGGCGCGAACGGCGCCATGCTGCGGGCCTACGACAAGGCGACCGGCGCCGAGGTGGGCGCGGTCTTCATGCCTGCCCCGCAGACCGGAACGCCCATGACCTACATGGTGGACGGCACGCAGTACATCGTGCTGGCCACGGGCGGCGCCGGCCGGGACCCGGAGCTGCTGGCGTTCCGGCTGCCCGGGTAGCTCCGCCCGGGCCCTACGTCCGCAGCGGCGGTACGGGCTCGCCGGCCGGTACGAACCGGAGCGCCAGACCGTTGTTGCAGTACCGCTGGCCGGTCGGCGGCGGGCCGTCCCGAAAGACGTGCCCCTGGTGGCCGCCGCACCGGATGCAGTGGTACTCCGTGCGCGGCAGGATCAGCTTGTAGTCGGTCTGCGTCCCCAGTCGCCCGTCGATCGGCTGGAAGAAGCTGGGCCAGCCCGTGCCGCTCTCGTACTTGGCGGCCGACTCGAACAACGGCAGGTGGCAGGCGGCGCAGATGAAGGTGCCGGCGCGGTGCTCGTGATTGAGCGCGCTGGCGCCGGGCGGCTCGGTGGCATGCTTGAACAAGATGGAGTACGCCTCCGCCGGCAAGAGCCTCTGCCATTCGCTCAGCGGCTTCTCCAGCCTGAGGATCTCTTCCCTGGCGATCTCTTCGGGCATCTTCGACTCCGGGACCGCAACCGGCGCGGCCGGGCGTCAGTGTAGCATCGGGTGCAGCAGCGAGACGTGAGAATCCACTACGATAGTGGTTTGCGGTTTGTCGGCGCCTCATCATGAAGGACTCTCTCGCAACCGTTCCGTCGAGCGCGTATCTGGCCTCCGGATCGCGTCTGACGGCGTACGCCGCGGCTTGGTGTGGCCTGCACTGCGCGCTCACACCGTTCCTGGTGGCGGTGGCGCCGGCGCTCGCGCTCGCCGAAGGCGTCGAGCGGGCGATGTGGTTCGGGACCGTCGTTGTCGGCGTGGTGCTGCTCGTCCTGAGCCCGGCCTGCAAGAACGCGGCCGTTGTCCTCACCTTTGCAGGGGGGGCTGCGCTGTGGGCAGCCTCTCTCGCCGGTTGGCTCGAGCCGCTACCCGAGACCGTGACGTCGGCCGCCGGCAGCCTGACCCTCGCAGGCGCCCTGGTGCAGAGTGCTCGTATCTGCCAGGCCGGTGCGTGTTCGGCATGCACCGACGAGAGTCACCCGGATGGTCGTTGAGGCAACGTGAGTTGCGTATATTCCGCAAGTCATTCACAGTAAATGACTTACTTCATGTGTTCCGGTCGCGGTTCCCCCGCTCTTTCCCTCATCTTCAGCGGGAATCCAGCGGCCCTTCGAGGCCCGTCGCGGACGATTCCGGCACG
>CAZMWA010000068.1:0-4466 GCA_964569405.1 uncultured Vicinamibacteraceae bacterium
AACCCCTCGCGCATGGTCCGGCGCCCGCTCCAGACTCCCGGCGCAGACGCATCGCCACGACAGATCGCGGAGCCGCGCGAGGGCCCGCACCAGCACGTCGTGCCCCTTGCGCGGGACGACCGACGCCACCGAGAGCAATTGCGGCGGATCGCCCGGCGCCGGTCCGGCCGCGCGCGGCGCCGGATCCGTCCCCGGCGGCGCGACGCGCACGCGGGCCGCGTCCACCGCGAAGCGGCCGAGACCGCGCGCCGTGAAGCCGCTGGTCACGATCACGCCGGCCACCGCGGCCAGACTGCGCTGCTCCCGGTCCCGCAGGCGCCTGCACACCTCCGCCGAAAGGCCGGTCTCGTCGGAGAGCGGATGGTGTACCAGGGCCAGTATGCGCAGGCGCTCCCGGTGCGCGACGACCGGCTCGGGCAGACCGCCGAGAGCCAGTCCGTCGATCAGCACCCGCGAGCCGTCGTCGATTCCCGCCAGCACGCCGGAGAGGCTCGCGCCCGCCGCGGCGTCGGCGTCCGGAAACGTCCCCTGCAGGCCGTGCACGTCCACCCGCCAGCCGCGGCGGCGCAGCCCTTCCGCCATCCGGGCGTCGTAGATGTAGCCGCCGGTCTGCTGGTCGAGCGCCCCGGGGACGACTAGGTGCAGCCGGCGTGCGCTCACGGGCGCCCCTCGTAGCGCCCCCAGGCGACGTGGGACTCGTGGAGCGTCACCGCGATGGAGGTCAAGCCGGCGGCGCCCGCGCCGAGCGCTCCGGACCGCATCGCGGCCGCGAGCCGCTCGAAGATCTCGCGGGCCAGAAACTCGGTCGTGGTGTTGCGGCCGGCGAAGGCCGGCTCGTCGTCGAGGTTGCGGTAGTTCAGGTCGCCCAGAATCTCCTTCAGGACCACCCCGGCGCGGCCGATGTCGACCACCATGCCGTCGGCGTCGAGCTCCGGCCGCGCGAACGTCGCGTCGACGACGTAGGTGGCGCCGTGCAGCTTCTGGGCCGGCCCGAAGGCATCACCCCGGAAGCTGTGGGCAATCATGAAATGGTCGCGGACGTTGAGGCTGTACACGATGCTCCGTCTCCTTCCGATGCTGCGTTCAGATCCCCCCGCCGGGGTCGGCCGGCGGATCCGGGTACCGGATGCGGTGGCAGAGCGTATCCCCGGGCTGCCGGGCGAGCGTTGCGAGCGCGACCGGGAGCTCGTCGAAGCCGCTCTCTCCCGTCAGCAGCACGTCGAGGCGCGGATCGGCAAGCAGGGTCAGCGCCAGTTGCAGGCGACGCCCCCGGGACCAGCGCGGCGCGCGGTCCGGCGGCACGTGACCTACCTGGCTGCTTCTGAGCGTCAGGCGTCGGGCGTGGAACGCCTCGCCGAGCGGCAGCTCGACCTGCGCCGCGCCGTACCAGCTCGCCTCCACGATCGTCGCCTCGTGCGCGGCCGCGGCCAGCGCCGCCTGCAGCCCCGCGGGCTGCCCGCTGGCATGGATGACCAGGTCGGCCGTCGCGCCGCGCGGCGGATCCGGGCTGTAGGCGAGGCCGAGGGCAGCCGCGACCCCGGCGCGCGATCGGTTGGGATCGACCACCGTCACCCGCGCGCCGGGCAGGTCCCGGCACAACGTCGCGGCGAGCAGCCCGACGACGCCGCCGCCGATTACCAGAATCTCGTCGCCCGGTCCCGGCCGGGCGTCCCAGACGATGTTCACCGCGGTCTCCATGTTGGCGGCGAGTACGGCGCGGGACGGAGGCACGCGCTCCGGGACCGCGTGGATCGCAGCGGCGGGCACCCAATAGCGATCCTGGTGCGGATACAGGCAGAAGACCGTCCGGCCCCGCAGCCGGGCCGGTCCTTCCTCGACGATTCCTACGCTGCTGTAGCCGTACTTGACCGGCCCGGGGAACTCGCCCTCCTGGAACGGCGCCCGCATTGCCGCGTGCTGCGACGGCGGCACCGCCCCCCGATACACGAGCGCCTCCGTGCCGCGGCTGATGCCGCTGTAGCGGGCGCGGACCAGCACCTCGCCGGCTTGCCTCGGCGGAAGCTCGGCGGACACAATCTCTCCGTGGCCCGGCGTGCGAATCCAGAACGAGCGAGCGGTCGGCGTGGGCGGCATGAGCAGGTCGCGGGTGCTGTCCAGAGACCTTATCGCACAATCGTCATGCCGCGGGGTGGTACGCGGGCGGCCCGGACGAACCGCTCGGCCCTGCCGCGCCGCGCCCTGACGGACCTCGGCTTCGGCCTGCTCCCGCTGGCCGCGTGCACGCTCACGACTTCGCGGCTGCTCGGCCTCCCCTCACAGTACTTCTTCGACGTGGCGGGGATCTATGCCCTGTTGGCGGCTCTCATCGTGCGCCACATGCCGTGGGACCTGCCAGCGCCCGGTTTGGGAGCAGCGAACCAGATCACCCTGGTGCGGGCCACCCTGGTCGTCCCTGCAGCGGCCCTGATCTTGCAGCCGGGGCCGCACGAGTCGACGGCTCTATGGTGGATCGCCGGCGTCGCGGCGGTCGCGATCGCGCTCGACGGGCTCGACGGCTTCGTGGCGCGGCGCAGCGGGCAGGAGACCAGGTTCGGGGCGCGCTTCGACATGGAGCTCGACTCTTTCCTGATGCTCGTACTCTCCGCGCTCATCTGGCGCGCCGGCCGCGCCGACGCCTGGATCCTGCTCCTGGGCGCGCCCCGCTACCTGTTCGTGGCCGCCGGCTGGATCTGGTCCGCCCTGACCGCCGAGCTGCCGCCCAGCTTCCGCCGCAAGACGGTCTGCGTCGTCCAGGGAATCGCGCTGATCGTCTGCCTGGCGCCGATCGTGCCTCCCGAGCTCGTTCCCCGCGTGGCGGCGGGCGCCCTGGCCCTGCTGGCGTACTCCTTCGCGGTGGATGTAGTCTGGCTCATCGTGCACGCCCGCGTGAGGGCGCCCGGGTGAGTCGATGCATGGTCTGCGTTGCGCCGTCATCGTCCTGGCCGCGGCAGCCGTCGGTTGCCTCGACGGCCCCGGCGCGGACATGCCGCAACCGACGGTGGACGAGCTGATAGAGCGCGCCGAGCAGGGCGACGCGGAGGCGCTGTTCGATCTCGGCAACCGCCACGCCGACGGAAACGGGGTCCCGCGCGACAACGTGCTCGCGTACATGTGGTTCGGCCTCGCGGCCGAGCGGCTGACGACCGAGAAAGCGTACGAGGCCAGACGGATGCAGTTGCGCCTCGACCCCGACATGTTCCGGCACCAGATCACGGAGTCGGAGCGGCTCGCGCGGATCTGGAAGGCTCGCCAGGCCGCGCGCCGGCAGGCCGAAAGCCGCCCCTGACGCACGCACGGAAGATCACCGGCGCGCCTGCTCGAGGCTCGCGTCGAGCCGCTCCTCCACCGCGCGGGCGCTCATCGCGCCCTTGTAGACGTAGAGCCGGCCGGGCAGCTCCTCGTCCAGCACCTCCTCGCTGACCCGCAGGCGGCTGCTGACCGCGAAGACGATGGGCTGCCGAAGCCCGGCCTGCACCAGGTCGACGCGACGCCACACCGCCTCCCGGCTCCAGTAACCGAGCGCCTCGAAGTAGACGCGGCGGCCGGCCCCGCGATGGGTGAAGACCAGATCCGGGACGCACAGGCCGACGCCGGGCAGATCGAGCAGCGTGCGCGCGATCTCCACCGTCCACGGCGTCTCCATCTTCCGGAACCGGTCGCGCAGCCGCGCGACCTCGTCCGGCAGGCCCGCATCCTCGTGCACCGGGTTCGCGGCCGGACCACCTTCGAGGCGGTACGTCGCGGGCTGCCGCTGCGGCCCCCACAGCACGTCGGCGTCGAGCTCCCAGCCGGGACCGCAGGCATCCAGGATCGGCAGCAGGAGCGCCAACTGCAATCCATAGGTCGTGACCGACCGGAACAGGCTGAACGGCCCGTCGATCTCGATGCGGCACGCTCCGTCCGGAAGCCGGCTCGCGACGTACAGCAAGCGATGGGACTTGAGCCGCCGGAAGAACAGGCGTAGCCCCCGCGGCTCGGGGCGCTGCAACGTGACGACGACGCGCACGGCCCGCAGCAGCACCGCCTGCTTCTGGGCGGTCTCGTAGGCGGCGACCAGCGCGGAACCCCCGATCGCGTCGAACCCGGTGAGTACGTGGTTCTCCTTCAGGTCGGCGAACAGCGCGTCCCGAACGTCGCCTCCTCGCAGGTCGAGCGCGGCCGCCGACGCCGCGATGACCGACGCGGCATCGAAGGGCTCCGCGTCGCCCAGGACCCGCCGGGCCGCGGCGGCCCGCGCGAAAACGCTCCGCCTGAGCGCGATCGGGTCGACGTCGTCCCGCGCCTCGAAGCTGCAGCGATCCTCCACGAGCTTCCGCAGGCCCCGCACCAGGCGGTAGTCTGTCGGGTGGTGCGGCACGTCGTCGCAGGCCGCCTCGAACGCCGCCCGTGTGTCGCCGACCCCGGCGCGCGCGGCAGCGACGTAGCCTTCCGCGACGCCGAGAAGCCGCTCCTTCTCCGCCGCCCGC
>CAZMWA010000069.1:0-5591 GCA_964569405.1 uncultured Vicinamibacteraceae bacterium
GATGGGGCTGCGGGGTCCCCGCAAGCGGACGCCGGGGGCTTGGGCCGCAGCCCCATCTGATTGAAGATCCATGCATGCGTCGTGGGCGGCTCGCACGGACCCCGGCCTGCGCCGCTCACGCAACGAGGACTGCTACTGCGCACGGCCGGAGCTGGGTCTGTTCGTCGTCGCGGACGGCATGGGCGGGCACGCCGGCGGCGAGATCGCCGCGCGAATCGCCGTCGACGCGATCGCCGGCGGCGTGGAGTCGACGAGGTCGCTCGGTCCGGACGACCCGTGGCCGGTACCCTTCGACGCCTCGTTGAGCCGCGCCGGCAACCGCCTGCGGGCCGCCTTCGACCAGGCGCAGCGGTGCGTTGCGGATCGCGCGGCGGCCGTCGCAGCGCTGCAAGGAATGGCGACCACGGCGGTGGCCGTGCTGCTGGACGAGCGCGCGGGCGTGATCGCCCACGTCGGCGACAGCCGGGCGTACCTGTCCCGGCAGGAGGGGCTCATCCGGCTCACGTCCGACCACTCCTGGGTGGAGGAGAGGGTGCGGGCGGGCCTGCTGTCGGAGGCCGCCGCGCGCGCGCACCCGTGGCGCAACATCGTCACGCGCGCCATCTCCGGCGAGGAGCCCGTCGAGGCCGAGGTGAGCGAGCTGACGCTCCGGCCTGGCGACCGGCTCCTGCTGTGCTCGGACGGTCTGTCGTCCGTGCTGCCGGACCCGGAGATTGGCGACGTCGTGGCGCACCAGGCCGACCGCCAGGCCGTGTGCGACGAGCTCGTGCGCCGGGTCAATGCCGGCGGCGGGCCGGATAACGTCACGACCCTCGTGCTCGATATCGCTGCCGGTTGATCCGGGCCGCGCCCCCTGCGCGCGGGGCGGCCGCGGCAGGGGAGACCGCGTGCTAACATCGGCTGCTCTCGCATCAGGGGCCCGTCCGTGCCGCTTGCCGCTACGCCGCTCACGCTGAGCTCGATCCTCAAGACCACGGCCAGCCGCGCCGGTTTCGGGGGCGCGTCGCCGCTCGTCACCGGCCTGTCGCCTGCCGCGCAGGCGTTCGCCGCCGCCGCCACCGCGGCAACCTCGCCGGTCGTCCTCATCGTGCCGTCCGACGCCGGCGTGGAGCAGATGACGGCGGACGCGCGGTTCTTCTGCGGCGCGCTGCTCGGCATCCCCGAGCGGGAGCTGGCGCGCACCGTGCTGCCGTTCCCTTCGCCGGAAGTCGATCCCTACCGCGCCATCGCGCCGCATCTGGACGTGGCGTCCGCCCGGGCCCGGGCGCTGGCCGCCCTGGCACAGGGGACCGCGCGGCTGGTCGTCGGCTCCGCCCCCGCGCTGCTGCCGCGCGTCAGCCCTCCGCAACGCCTGCTGGCGGCGACGCAGGAGCTCGTGGCCGGAGGCTTCGCGTCGCCGACCGCCCTCGGCGAGCTGCTCGCCGACGCCGGCTTCAGCCCCGAGGATCCGGTCGACCAGCACGGCGAGTTCTGCATGCGCGGCGGGGTCATCGATTTCTTTCCCGCGGGCGAGACCTGGCCGGTGCGCGTGGAGTTCGTCGGGGACATGATCGAATCGCTCCGGCGCTACGACCCGGGTACGCAACGCTCGGTCGCCGCGCTCGACCGGGCCGCCATCGTGCCGCTGCGCGACACGTTCGATCTCCTCGCTGGTGACGCCGCGGCAGCGGATGGCGCCGAGCCGGACCGCGGGGCCAGCGTCTTCGATTACCTCGCCGGCCGGTCCGTGCGACTCCTCGTGCAGGAGTCCGAGGAGTGCGCTCGCCGGGTGGCGGACCAGCTCGAGCAACTGGCCGGGAGCTACCGGTCGGCGGCGGAGAACGGCCGCGGCGTGCCGCCTCCGGAGGCGCTGTTCGTCGGGGCGGATGCCGTGCGGGAGGCCCTCGCGGGGGCGACCCGGCTGGAGGCGCTGGGCCTCGACGGCGCGGAGGCGGAGCGGCACGTGGCGTGCCAGCCGGCCATCGCGTACCGCGGCCGGCTGAGCGACTGGGTCGCCGAGCTCCGGGCCGGGCGCGACCGGGGCGAGGCGCAGCTCTTCGTCGCGGCCACCGCCGGTCGCGCCGAACGCATCGTGGAGCTGCTCGGGGAGCACGACCTGCGCGCGGTTCCCGTCTCGGCCGCGGAGATGACGGACGGCGCGGCGCTGCTGGTCGCCACGGGTCAGCTCTCGCGGGGCTTCCGGCTGCCCGCGGCGGGGCTGTGCATCCACGCCGAGGCGGACCTGTTCGACGAGCAGCGTCACGAGCGCAGGCGGCCGGTCGCCCGCTCCTTCCTGTCCGACCTGCGCGATCTGAAGGTGGGCGACCATGTCGTGCACGTCGACCACGGCATCGGCTCCTTCGTCGGGCTGCGCCAGATGGCCGTCGGCGGCACCACGCACGAGCTCATGGAGCTCCGCTACGCCGGCGGCGACAAGCTCTTCGTCCCGGTCGAGCAGCTCGACCTGGTCCAGAAGTACACCGGCGGCCAGCGGCCGGCCGTGGACCGCCTGGGCGGCACCACCTGGGAACGCGCCAAGACCCGCGTGCGGCGCGCCATGCGCGACATGGCCCAGGAGCTGCTCCGGCTCTACGCCGCTCGCAAGGCCGTGGCCGGCTACCGTTTCAGCCCCGACGGCCATTGGCAGGAAGAGTTCGACGCGGCGTTCGAGTACGAGCTGACCCCGGACCAGCAGACGGCGGTTGCCGACATCAGGCGCGACATGGAGGCGCCGTCGCCCATGGATCGCCTGTTGTGCGGCGACGTCGGCTACGGCAAGACGGAGGTGGCGCTGCGGGCCGCCTTCAAGGCGGTGATCGACGGCAAGCAGGTGGCGCTGCTCGCGCCGACGACGGTGCTGGCCTTCCAGCATCTCAAGACGGTGGTCGAGCGCTTCGCGGCGTTTCCGGTCCGGATCGAGATGGTCAGCCGCTTCCGGAGCCGCGCCGAGCAGAAGGCGTTGCTGGCCGACCTCGCGGCCGGCAGGATAGACGTCATGGTCGGGACGCACCGCCTGCTGTCGAAGGACGTGCGGTTTCACGATCTGGGCCTGCTCATCGTCGACGAGGAACAGCGCTTCGGGGTTGCCCACAAGGAGCGCATCAAGAGCCTGCGGCAGAGGGTCGACGTGCTCACGTTGACGGCGACGCCCATTCCCCGCACGTTGAACATGTCGCTGATGGGCATACGCGACATGTCCGTCATCGAGACGCCGCCGAAGGACCGGCTGGCGATTCAGACCAACGTCGTCAAGTTCGACACGGCGACCATCGCCCGCGCGATTCGTTCCGAGCTGGAGCGCGGGGGCCAGGTCTACCTGGTCCACAACCGGATCGACTCGATCCATTCCGTCGCGGACCTCGTCCGGCGGATCGTGCCGGAGGCCAGGCTGGCGGTCGCGCACGGGCAGTCGAGCGAGGCGGCGCTCGAGCGCGTCATGCTCGACTTCGTCGCGCACGAGTACGACGTGCTGCTGTCGACGACGATCATCGAGAACGGGCTCGACATCCCGAACGTCAACACGATCATCGTCAACCACGCCGAGCGCTACGGCCTGTCGCAGCTCTACCAGTTGCGCGGCCGGGTGGGCCGGTCCGGCCGGCGGGCGTACGCCTACCTGCTCGTGCCCCCCGGCGACGAGCTGTCGCCGATCGCGCGGCGCCGGCTGGCCGCCATCAGGGAGTTCAGCGACCTTGGCAGCGGTTTTCGCGTGGCCGCGCTCGATCTGGAGATCCGCGGCGCCGGCAACCTGCTCGGCGCGCAGCAGAGCGGCCACATCGAGGCGATCGGGTTCGACATGTACGTGACGCTGCTCGAGCAGACCGTGCGCGAGCTGAAGGGCGAGCCGGTGGAGGACGACCAGCGGGCCGCCGTCAACCTCGGCGTCGATCTGCGGATCGACGAGCAGTACGTGACGGACACGAACCAGCGGCTGGCGCTGTACCGGCGGGTGGCTGGCGCCCGCGACGAGGACACGCTGGCGACCGTGCTCGAGGAGGTCGCGGATCGCTACGGGCCGATACCGCCTTCCGTCCTGCGGCTGGCGGAGTACGGCCGGATCCGGATACTGGCCGACCAGTTGGGGATCGAGTCGGCCGACTGCGAGCGCCACCACCTCGTCATACGTTTCGGAGACCGGGCGCGGGTGGCGCCGGACCGGCTGGTGGCCTTCGTGCAGGCGCAGCCGGCCGTGCAGCTCACGCCGCCGGCGGTGCTCCGCGTCGACCTCGACGCGCTGAACCGGGCGGCGGGCGCGCCGCCGCGGCGGGGGGCGGAGGCCGTACCGGCATCGTGGTGGACGACGCCGGCCGGCGCCGCACGGCGCGGTGCGGGCCGGGTCGAGCATGCCGGCGACCTCCTGCGGCAGGTGGGGGGGCTGCTGGACGAGTTGAGAGGCCCGGTGACTAGGGGCTAGAATGCGGGGAGGGAGGTGCAGGCAGGGATGGAGATCACGATGCGACGAGCTGCTGTCCACACGCTCCACGCGCTGCTGGTCGTGACGATTGCGGGCGCACTCGCCGCCCCGGCGGTCGCGCAACCGGTCAGCGGCGTGCCCAGTCGCCCCAACGGCCGCATCATCGAGCGGATCCTCGTCAAGGTGAACGGCGAGATCATCACGCAGTCCGACCTGGAGGATCGCCAGATCGCGGCGATTCGCGCCCGCGGCGTCCAGCCGTCCACGAACGCGGAGCTGTTCCAGCTTCTCGCCGAGGTCACGCCCGGGGTGCTTGCGAACCTCGTGGAGGAGCTGCTGCTCATCCAGCGCGGCAAGGAGCTCGGGTACCAGCTCACCGACGACCAGTTCCGGGATTTCCTCGACAACCTGAAGGAAGAGAACGGCATCGAGACCGACGAGGAGTTCGTCGAGCTGCTCGATCGGCAGGAGGGGATGTCGCTCGACGACTTCCGGCGGCTCACCGAGCGGCAGATGCTCGCCAGCCAGGTGCAGAGCATCGAGATTCTGAACCGCGTGGCGATTACGGACGTCGAGGCTCGCGAGTACTACGACGAGCACATCGAGGAGTTCACGGAGCCGGCGACGGTCACGCTCCGGGAGATCATCATCGCCGTGCCGCCCACCGGGGGGCTGATGGCGGGCCAGCGGGCGCGCACCAGGGCCGCCGCCGTCATGGAGCGCCTGAACGACGGCGAGGACTTCGCGGCCGTCGCCAGCGAGGTGTCGGACGGGTCCTCCGGACGCTTCGGCGGCCTGATCGGACCGTTTCAGCTCAGCGAGATTGCCGAGACGATCCAGGAGCTGATCACGACGATGGAGGTCGGCGACGTGAGCGACCTGCGGCGGACGCCGCAGGGCTACCAGATCCTGCTGCTCGAGGACCTGACGGACGATGCCGCGCGGCCGTTCGAGGACGTCCGCGATCAGATCTCCGAGAGCGTCTTCAACGACCGCCGGCTGGACGAGTACGCCAAGTACCTCGACGAGTTGCGGGAAGAGGCGATCATCGAGTGGAAGAGCGCCGAGCTGCACGAGGCGTACGATGAATTCCGGTCGCAGGCGCTCGCGGCCTCGCCGCAGCAGTAGCCGCCCATCCCGCAAGGCGCGCACAGCGCGCCTCGGCGGGAGCAGCGCGGGGCTATGGGGTCCCCGCAGG
>CAZMWA010000070.1:0-14355 GCA_964569405.1 uncultured Vicinamibacteraceae bacterium
TGCGCGACGTGACCGAGTTGACCGCCCTGTCCCGCTCGGCCGTCTACGCGCTGATGAGCGAGTCCAGGTTCCCGAAGCCGCTGCGCGTCGGCAGCCGCGCCGTCCGGTGGGTCGAGCACGAGGTGCTCGACTTCATCGCCACCCGCCCCCGCGCCGGCTCCGAGCGGCCCACCCGGTAGCGGCCATGCTCGACCTGCTCGACCGCCTGGAGGGCGTCAGGAAGGCGGGTGCGGGCTGGACCGCGCGATGCCCGGCGCATGCCGACCGCCGGGCATCGCTCGCGGTCGGCCGGGGCGACGATGGCCGCTGGCTCCTGAAGTGCCACGCCGGCTGCGCGTTCGACGCCGTCGTCGGCGCGCTCGGCATCGACGCCCGCGACCTCTTCCCCTCGAACGGACACCGCCGCCCGCCCCAGCGGCGGGAGGCGGCCGTCTACGACTACG
Source organism: uncultured Vicinamibacteraceae bacterium (assembly GCA_964569405.1). Lineage (GTDB taxonomy): Bacteria > Acidobacteriota > Vicinamibacteria > Vicinamibacterales > UBA8438 > JAAXGX01. Next base: position 444 of record CAZMWA010000070.1, read on the forward strand.
ACGGCGTGTTCGAGGTGGTCCGCTACGAGCCGAAGGACTTCCGGCAGCGGCGGCCGGACGGGCGCGGCGGCTATCTGTGGAACCTCGACGGCATCCTGCCTCGACTCTACCGCCTGAACCGTCTGGCCGGCCGAGAGACGGTCGTCGTGGCCGAGGGCGAGAAGGATGTCGACCGGCTGTGGTCGCTCGACCTGCCGGCGACCTGCAACGCGGCCGGGGCCGGCCAATGGCGTCCCGCGCACACCGAGCAGTTGCGGGCCGCCGGCGTGCGGCGCATCGTGGTCGTTCCCGACGCCGACGACACGGGCCGGGCGCACGGGCAGGCGGTCGCCCGCTCCTGCGCCGCGGCCGGCATCAACGTGAAGGTCGCCGCGCTGCCGGCCGGCGTCAAGGATGTCTCCGCGTACGTCGATGCCGGCCACGACCGGCGTGCGCTGCTGGAGCTGGTCAGGAGCGCCGAACCGTACGACGAGGCGACGGACCGGCAGCCGCTGCCGGCGGGTCTGGTGCGGCTGAGCGACGCCGACCTCGACACGACGCCGGCCGACGGACCGCCGGCCGTCGCGCGGCTGCTCGCCCACGCCGGGCGGGTCACGCTGCTCCACGCGCGAGAGAAGACCGGCAAGAGCACGCTGGTCGGCGCGGCCGTCGCTGCGGTCACGCGCGGCCGGCCGTTCCTGGCCCTGCCCACCGTCTGCGGCGACGTGCTGTGGGTCGGCGAGGAGGCGGCGGCCGACGTCAAGTCCCGACTGTCGCAATGGGACGCAGACCTCGGCAAGGTCTACTTCATTCGGCAGCCGCGACCCGGTCCGGAGCACGAGTCGTCGCTGCGGCGGCTCGTCGAGCGGCTACGGCCGGTGTGGGTCATCCTCGACACGTGGTCGCACTACCTGAAGGCGCACCGCGTCAAGGACACGTCGGGCGCCGGCGAGCAGGGGCTGCTCATCGGCGACGTGGTGGACATCGCGCGGGAGTTTCAGACCGCCATCGCCGTCTCGCACCACAACCGCAAGAACCCGAGCGCCACGGCCGAGTCGGGAGACGGAGACGGCGAGTATCGGGACTCGACCGCGATCGGCGCGGCCGTCGACATGATCGTGTCGATGAGTCGCGGCAAGACGCCGCGGGCGCGGCGTCTGACACCGTCCGGGCGGTGGAGCGAAGACCCGCTGACCGTCGTCCTCGAGCCCGGCCCCGGCTTCCAGCCGGCGGAAGAGGCGGAGGAGGCGGAGCCCACCGCCGCGGGCTCGCCTGGCGCTTCGCGCCCGCTCGCCGACCGCGTGCTGCTGCACCTGCTTCGATGCGCGCCGGCCGCCCGGCCGCCAGCGCGCACCTTGGCCGTGGCGCTCGATTGCTCCGGCCGTCGGTACAACGACCTCCGGGCGGTTCTCGATGGATTGCTCGACGCCGGTTGCATCGACCACGACCAGCGGCCCGGCACATCGAAACGCAGCGAGCGCGGCTATGCGCTCACGCCGGACGGCCGCGCCAGCGCCGAGCTTCTCCGGGAGCGGTGCGTTTCCGATGTTTCCGCCAATGGAAACGGAGCGTAAACGCTTGGGAAACGGTTCGCGGAAGCGTAGTTGCGTTTACCGTTTACGCGTTTCCACCCCCCAGGGTGAGCGGAAACGGTAAACGCGTAAACGGATGGACGGCGGGTGGTCACCGGCGCAGCGCGACCACCTGTCCGCGCGCTTCGTCGAGGTACTCGGACCAGTCGTCCATGAGCTGCCGGCGGCGCTCGAACAGGTCCGACCGCGCGTACGCCGCCTCGACCTTGTTGCGGACCACATGGGCCAGCGCCGCCTCGACGACCTCGCGCGGGTGGTTCGTCCGCTCCGCCGCCCAGTCCCGGAACGAGGAGCGAAAGCCGTGAGGCACGGCGGCCACCCCCTGTCGTTCCAGCAGTCGCCGGAGCACCTTCTCGTCGAGCATCTCCCCGTCGCCGGTCGTGAACACGAGCGGGCCGGCGCCCGCGCCGAGCGTCCGCGCCGCGTCGAGGATGTCCAGAGCACGCCGGCAGAGCGGAACCCGGTGCTCGCGGTGCGCCTTCATCCGCGCCGCCGGGACGGTCCACACGTGGGCCTCCGTGTCCAGCTCGTCCCATCGTGCCCCGCGCACCTCGCCCCAACGCGCCGCCGTCAAGACGAGGAACTCGAACGCCAGCTTCACCGCCTCGGCCGCGTTCGACCGCCGAACCGCCGCGACCGCCGCCGCCACGTCCCGATGAGGCAACGCCCGCATGTGCCGCACGACCTCGTTCTGCTTGCCGAGCACTGGCCCGAGCCGGTCGCAGGGATTGTCCGACCGCAGGTTCATCGCGATCGCCCACTCCATGACCGCGCTGATGCGCTGCCGCACGTTCCGCGCCGTCTGGACCTTCACGTGCCAGATCGGCGTCAGGACCTCCAGCACGTCCGCGCTCGCGACCTCGGAGACGGGCCGGCTGCCGATGCGCGGGAAGGCGTGGCGCTCCAGGCTGTGCAGCCAGGTCCGGGCGTGCAGCGGGCTGCGCCAGCCGGCCCGCTTCGCCTCGACGACGCGGGCCGCGGCATCGGCGAAGGTCGGCATGCCCTCGGCGCGGCGCTTCTCGGCCAGGGGATCGCCGCCAGAACGGGCGAGCTTGCGGTTCGACAGCGCCCGGTCCCGCGCTTCAGCCAGTGATACCAGAGCCGTGCTGCCGAGTCCGAGTTCGCGTTTCCGGCCACGGATGACGAGCCGCTGAACCCAGCTTCGGGTCCCGGTCGGCTGAACGACGAGGTAGAGCCCCTGCCCGTCGCAGTGTCGTCCGGGCGGGGCGGAACGGATGAAGGCGGCCGACAGCGCCTTGTCGGGATGCCGGCCTCGGGGCTTGTGTCTTCGTGGTCTGTTCGCAGGGGCGTATCCGCTATCCATTCCCATATCATATACGGGATGGCGGCGGATTTCGCAAGGCAGCCCGATCCGTTTAGACCGCCGAAAACGGAACGTAACCGTTTACTATGCAGTAGTTTATGTTCTGCTACGCACCGTGCGGAACGTCTGTGGACGCCGGATGACCGTTGCGGTGCTGGTAGTACCAGACGATCTCGCCGGTGTCGGCGTCGAGGGCGAGGGTGGAGTTGTGATACAGGTGCCGGTTGCCGGCGCCGCCCACCAGGAACTTCGGCGCCGGCGACGTCACCGACGTGCCGATGTAGAGCAGGTTCAGCGCCGGGTCGAAGCTCGGCGCCATCCACGTGCCGACGTGCCGGCGCTCGTCGTCGGGCACGCCGCCCCACGTCTCGTCGCCGGGCTCGCCGGGCCGCGGGACGGTGCGCCGCCGCCACAGCTCCGCGCCGGTCCGCGCGTCGTGCGCGGTGACGACGCAGGCGTCGGGTCCGGCGGCGGGCATGCAGCTCCGTCCGGAGATGACCTTGCCGTTCGCGATGATGGGCCCGGTGCTCTGGTTCGCGGGATGCGTCCGGTAGTCGAGCACCTCGGTTTCCCACACCAGTTCGCCGGTGCGCGCGTCGAGGGCGAACACGAACTCGTCGACGCTGGTGTCGATGATCAGGTCGTCGTAGATCGCCAGGTTGCGGTTCGTGGTGCACACGCCGGGCAGGATGCGCTCGCAGGCGTCGTCGGGCAGCGGCCGCTGGTACTCCCACAGCAGGTCGCCGGTCGCGGCGTCGATGGCCTGGATGACGTCGCTCGGATTCGGCATGTACAGGACGCCGTCGTAGACCAGCGGCGTGCCCTGCTGCCGCCCGCCGGGGCGCAGCGCGCGCGACCAGACCAGGCGCAGGTCGCCCACGGTGCCGCGGTCGATCTCGTCGAGGGGGCTGTAGCCCCAACCGTCCAGGGTGCGACGCCACATCGGCCAGTCGCCGGGCGCCGGCGCCTGCAGCATCGCGTCGGTGACCGGGACGAACGCCGACTCGCCCTGCGCCAGCAGCGCCGGCTGGGCGGCGGTCCATGCGGCAAGGATCACGGCCGCGGCCAGGAATCGACGTCCGGAATCGTGAGCCTGCGTCTGCATTCGTCTCCTCCGGTCGTGCCGCGGGCCCGGTCCTGCCCGTCCGGCTTGCAACGAGTGGTTCGCTCCTGCCCCAGCATACGCCGATGCGGCGCGAGCGGGGTCACGTCGGCGGCGGCGCCGGCCGCGGCGGCGCGGGAGGCTGGTAGAATTCGGTCGTCCACGAGCCGGCGGACGGTGGCGGCCCGGTGGCTGCCACGCCGTGGCCGGCGGCAGGTCCTGGTTCCGATGTGCGACAGCGGGCGGCGCGGATCCGCCCGATACCGCTTTGTCCCGGCCGCCCTGGCGCTGACGCTGGTGAGCGCCGGGTTGCCCGCCGCCGCGGCCGGCCAGTCCGCCGCCGCCGGCCAGCCCGCAGTCGCGGCCGGTCAGTCCACCGGCGGCGCCCTGGGCGCCGGAGCGCGCGAGGTCACCGGTGCCGGCTTTCCGCTGGCCCGCGCCCGGCGGGTCTCGGCGGCGCCGGAGATCGACGGCGACGTGCTGAACGATCCCGCCTGGGCCGAGGCGACGCCCGCCACCGGATTCCGGCAGAACACGCCCGACGAGGGCTCGCCGGCCTCCGAGCGCACCGAGGTCTACGTGGTCTATACGGGCGACACGCTGTACTTCGGCGTGGTCTGCTACGTGCGCGACCCGCGCACCATCATCGTCGCCGACAGCCGCCGCGACTCGTCGCTCGAGGAGACCGACAGCTTCCAGATCATCCTGGACACCTTCCACGACGGCCAGAACGGCTTCGTCTTCGGCACCAACCCGGCCGGCGTCGAGTACGACGGGCAGGTGACCAATGAGGGGCAGGGGAGCGGCCGGTCCGGCGGCTTCGTCATGCGCTCGGGGAGCGGCGGGCAGCAGCGCGGCTCGGGCGGCGGGTTCAACCTGAACTGGGATGGCGTGTGGGAGGTCGACGCCGAGATCTCCGACATCGGCTGGACGGCGGAGGTGGCCATTCCCTTCCGGACGCTGCGCTACCCCTCGGGCGAGGCGCAGCCGTGGGGGATGAACTTCCAGCGCAACATCCGCAGCCGGAACGAGCAGTCGTACTGGGCGCCGCTGCCGCGGCAGTTCGACCTGAACCGGCTGTCGCTGGCGGGCGAGCTCCACGGCCTCGCGGTCCCGCAGCAGCGCAACCTGAAGCTCACGCCGTTCGCGGTCGGACACTGGCGGGGCGCGGGCGACAACCAGCGGCCCGACTTCGGCGCCGACCTCAAGTACAGCATCACGCCCGGCCTGACGCTCGACGCGACCTACAACACCGACTTCGCCCAGGTGGAGGTGGACGACCAGCAGATCAACCTCGACCGCTTCAACCTGTTCTTCCCGGAGAAGCGGCCGTTCTTCCTGGAGAACGCCGGCCTCTTCTCCGTGGGACAGCCGGGCCAGCTCGAGGTTTTCTTCAGCCGGCGCATCGGCATCGCCGAGGACGGGACGCAGATCCCGATCACGGGGGGCGGGCGGCTCTCGGGGAAGGTGGGCAACAACACCAACGTCGGCTTCCTCAACATGCAGACCGAGGCGGTGGACGGCTCGCGGGCGAACAACTTCACGGTCGCCCGCGTGCGGCAGGACTTCGTCAACCGCTCCAATGTCGGCGTCATGTTCGTCAATCGATCCGGGACGGGGACCGGGATCGGGACCGGGACCGGAGCGGGACGCGCGGGCGACTACAACCGCAGCTACGCGGCCGATGGCCGGCTCGGTCTCGGGCAGGCCGTGACGCTGTCCGGCTTCGCGGCGGCGACCGAGACCCCGGATGTCGCCGAGGAGACGCACGCGTACTCGGGCCAGGCCAGCTACGAGTCGGAGCGCTACCGCATCGGGGCGGGCTTCACGGAGGTCGCGCCGAACTTCAACCCGGAGGTCGGGTTCTACGCCCGGCGCGGCTACCGCCGCATCGACGCGCGCTTCCGGACCGCGTTCCGGCCGCAGAACTCCTGGGGGTTCCACGAGCTCACGCCGCACGCCTCGCACTACACGATCATCGACTACGCGACCGGCCTGCACGAGACCCAGTACACGCACATGGACAGCACGGTCGAGTGGCGCAACGGGACGCAGCTTTCGACCGCCTGGAACGTGACGAAGGAGGGCGTGCTGCACCCGTTCGAGATCTATCCCGGCATCGACGTGCCGGTCGCCACCTACCGCCATTCCGAGGGCCAGTTCATCTTCAACACGAACCGCGGGGCCCCGGTGAGCTTCGAGTTCCGCGCCGTCAACGGCGGCTTCTTCGGCGGCCGGCGCCTGCGGCTGGCGCCGGGCGTGAACGTCCGCTTCGGCGAGACCTTCAACGCCCAGGTCGCGTTGGACCGCAACGACATCACGCTGCCGAACGGTCCGTTCGTCACCAACCTGGTCCGCACGCGGGTGAACTACTCCTTCTCGACGCGGATGTTCCTGCAGGCGCTCGTCCAGTACAACGACCGCGACCAGCTCTGGTCGTCGAACGTCCGCTTCGGCCTGCTGTCGGCGGCGAACACCGGCCTGTTCGTCGTCTACAACGACATCCGCTACTTCGACCACGCCGACCTCTTCGACCGGCACCTGATCCGGCACAGCGGCGCGGGCCGCTCCATCACGATCAAGTACAGCCAGGTGTTCGACCTGCTGCGGTAGCGTCACAGCGGCGGCGTGCGCTCGTGCCAGTCCGTCGCCTGCTCGTAGGCGTGCGCGAGCGCGAGCACGTCGACCTCGCCCAGGGCCGGGCCGCTGATCTGCAGCCCGATGGGCAGACCCTCGCCGCTGAATCCGCAGGGGACGCTGATCGCCGGAATCCCGTAGCTGTTGAAGGGCGACGTGTTGCGGGCCAGGATGCGGGTCGCATCGAACGGCGATTCGCGGGCCTCGTCGATGCGGATCGGCAGTCTCGGCAGCGTCGGCGTGACCAGCAGGTCGACGTCGTCGAACACGTGCGCGATCGCCTTGCGCACCAGCTTCAGCTCGTACTGCCCCCGAACATAGTCCGCCGCGGACACCTCGGCCCCGGGCTCGATGCGCGCCAGCGTGCTCGGGTCGTACAGCTCGCGCCGCTCGGCGAGCAGCTCGGCGTGATAGGCGTAGGCCTCGGCCCCGGTGGGACGGCTTTGCGGCAGCGCCGGCAGCGCCACGCCGCGCGTGTTCGCCGTCAGGCCGCTCAGCACGCCGAGCGCCCGGTCGATTGCCTCGGCAATCTGCGTGTCGATGTCCTCGTAGAACAGGGCGCGGGGCACGCCCAGGCGCAGCGACGACGTGCGCCGCACGAGCGCGCCCGCGTAGTCGGGCACGTCGGCGCTGATGCTCGCGATGCCGCGCGGATCGTAGCCGGCCATCGCCTGCAGCATCAGCGCGCAGTCGGCCACCGACCGGCACATCGGACCCACGTGATCGAGCGACACGCTGAGCGGGACGATGCCGCGAATGCTCGCCAGCCCGTAGGTCGCCTTCAGGCCGACGATGCCGCAGTGCGCGGCCGGAATACGGACCGATCCGCCGGTATCCGTCCCCAGGGCGCCGGCGCACAGCCGCGCGGCGACCGCCGCGCCGGACCCGCCGGACGAGCCGCCGGGGATGCGGTCCACGTCCCACGGATTGCGCACGGGGCCGATGTGCGCGAACGCCGACGTCGCGCCGTAGGCGAACTCGTGCATGTTGAGCTTGCCGATGACGACGGCCCCGGCCGCCTCCAGCCGCGTCACCACCTCGGCGTCCTCGTCCGGCACGCGGTCCGCGAACACGGCGCTCGAGGCCGTCGTCAGCACGCCCGCCGTGTCGATGTTGTCCTTCAGCGCGATCGGAATGCCGTGCAGCGGCCCGCGCCACCGCCCGCCCGCGAGCTCTGCCTCGAGCGCCGCCGCGCGCTCCAGGGCGCGTTCGCCGGTCACGGTGACGAAGGCGTTGAGGCGATCGTCGATGCGGCCGATGCGCTCGAGGTAGGCCTCCACCAGCTCGCGCGGCGAGAGCGCGCCGGAGCGAATGAGCCGCTGGGCGCCGGCAATGCCGAGTGTCGTCGGGTCGGAGGTCTGGGCGAACGCGGGCTGACTCAGCGCATAGGCGGCCGCCGCCGCGCCGGTCGCCAGGAACTCGCGTCGATCGAGGGCTCTGGGCATGTCATGTCCTCTCTTGCACCACGCGGTGCCTTCGCAGGGAGCGGAGGCCATGACTCTGATATGGAAGGGGCGTCTTCGTCAACGGCGTCGACGACATTGTGCGTCTTGCCCGTGCGGCAGGGGCATTGGCCGCACGCGCAGCGGCGGAGCACGAGGCGGACGCGGGAGGTGACGGTGTAGCCCCGGGCCACCGCGGTTCGGTACGATCCGGCTTCGTGCTCACGGACCGCCGTCGCTACGCCGTCACCAGCAGGTCCCGGATCGAGGCGCTGCTGCGCGAGCCCCTGCTGAGCTGGCCCGGGGCATCTCCGGTGGCAGTGCGAGAGGTCCTCGAATCCACGCACGGCGTGGACGCAGCGGTCCTGGCGGTCGCGGTAGACGGCGCGAGTCCGGGCCGGCGTGATCTCACGGAGCAGGTCATCGAGGCGTTGTCGGAAGCGGTCGCCGGCACCTACCCCGCCTGGCTGCCGGAGGCGGAGCAACTCGCGGGGCCCGGCGGCGCGGGTCTGGCTGCGCTGCGCACGATCTGTCAGCGGGTGGCCGGCGACACGGACCTGTTCGGCCCGTTCCTGCTCGCGGCCGCGGAGGCGGCAATGTGCGCGCGGCCGTTCGACGTTGCCGGGTTCGCGCGGGAGACGGCCGTTCGGCAGGCCCGCAAGCTCATCCTTCGCGCCTGCGGGCAGGGGCGCCTCGTCGTCATGGTCGAGCTGACGGGTAACTGGACCCCGGCGCAGATCGAAGCCGCGGAGGCGAACGCGCTCTGGCTCAGCGGCCCCGGCGATCTCACCGTCTGGCTCTTCGGGACAGCGACAGCCCGCATGACGCGGGTGCCCCGTTCCGCCAGCCGCGCGCGGAAGCGGGTGTCGGAGCCGCCGGCCGCGCCGCACCCTCCCTACCTGACGCCGCTGCAGGGCCGGCCCAACGCGTTCAGCCGGGCGGAGACCTGCCTCGAGGCGCATCTCGCCCGCTGCCCGTGGGCGGCGGGCCGCGCCTGGAACCAGACCTGGTCGTCGGGCGTGCTGGCCAACGCCATCCAGGTCGATCTCGTCTGGCCGCGCGAGAAGTGCGTCGTCGAGCTCGACGGGCCCGACCACCTGGACACCGACAAGTACGCCGCCGACCGGGTGCGCGACCGCGCGTTGCAGCGGGCGGGCTACCTCGTCCTGCGTTACACGAACGACGAGGTGCTCGGCGACGCGGCGCGCGTTCTCGGCGAGCTCGAACGATTCCTGGCGGAGCGGCGGCGGGCCACGACACGGGAGACATGAGATGGGGTACGGGATTCCGGAACGCGCCGCGCTGATCGCGCTGATGGCGCTCAACAGGGAGACCCTGAACTCGGAGCTCAAGCGCCGCTACGGGCTCGACGTGAGGAAGCCGGCGCGGGACAAGCTCAACCGCGACGGGCTCGTCCAGAGCCGTAGAGTGAAGGGCAAGGGCTTCGCCCACGAGCTGACGGACGCCGGCTGGGCCTGGGCAGTCGCCGAGCTCGGCGAGCCGGTGCCGCCCCGGGCGGGCTCGGGCGGCGGCGCGCTGTACGCGCTCCTCAACGGTCTGAAGGCCGCGCTCGACGCGCGGGGGATGGTCATCCAGGACCTGTTCGCGCCGGCGGCGCCAGGACCTGCCGGCTCGCTCCGGGACCGGATTCGGGAGGCCTACCGCAGCCTCGCATCCCGGCCGTGGGACTGGGTGGAGCTGCGCGACCTCCGGCCGCAGCTCGGCGATTGGCCGCGCCGCGACGTGGACCAGGAGCTCACCCGGATGTTCCTTGAGAAGGACGTCAATCTCACGCTGCACGAGGACCGCGGCCGGCTCACGCGGGCCGACCGGGACGCGGCGCTTCGGCTCGGCGTGGACGATATGCACCTGATCGCCATGGAGTGGGCGCTGTGACGCCTGAGCTGGAAGCACTCGATCACGTCGCCTTCCGGACGATGCATACCGCCAACGACATCTGGCGCGACGACATCGTCCACGTCGACGGCATTCATTCGTGGCCGTTCCACCGAGTAAGGGACACGCTCGGCCGAGTCCGGAAGGGCGTACCGGTCGGCAATCTCGTCATTCAGGGGCGGCCCGGAATCGGCAAGTCACACTTTCTGGGACGCGTCCGCCACGCTGTGATCGAGCAGGGACAGATCTTCGTCCTCTTTCAGCCGAGCACCGCACGCCGCTTCTGGGACAGTCTGGCCCTCGCCTACGTGGATGCGCTGCATCGGAAGGCGAGCACAGGCGGTACCCAGTTGCGCACCGTCCTGCAACGCCTGGGTGAAGCGATTGGACTGCAGCCTGCAGAGGTCGAGCACTTGGCGGCGGGGACGTTCGACCTCGCGCACCTGAGAGCCGTTCGCAGCAGCCTGCAGACGCATCTCGGGCGGCGGCCCGGGGACCGGATCGCCGTGGACGTGGCGCTCGCACTCATCCTCACCAACAGCGAGAATCTCGCGCATCACGACCTCGGAGACACCCTGCTCCAGGGGCTGGAAGTCGACGGAGACGAGGCGCGCGCACATTTCATCAACCCGAGCCGGATTTCCTGCCGGGAGATCGTCAGCGCATTCGACCGGCTCACAGGCGCCTCGGGGTGTGCGACCCTGGTCGCGGTAGACCAGATCGATGGACTGATCGCGCTGGGACGGTCCTTCGACGGCGTCGAGGAGCAAACGCTGCTCGATCAGTTGGCCACCGGGCTGATGGATCTCGCCGAGGACGTGCAGCACTCGCTGATCGTCGTGTCGTGCCTCGCCGATAGTTGGACGCTGATCCGCAATCAGGCACTGGCCGCCGCGCTCGATCGGTACCCAATGGTCGTCCAGCTCCGCGAGATCCCCTCGGCGGAGGTGGGGGAGGCGCTGATTGCCGCGTACCTCGGCGCAGCCTACACGCGCGCCGGGTTCACGCCCGAGTACAGGACGTGGCCAGTGCGGTCGTCCGCGTTCGCCGATGCGCGCCGGTTCTCGCCGCGAGGCCTTATCAACTTGGTGCAGAACCACTGTGCGCACTGTCGAGAGCGCGGTCGCGTCACCGAGCTGGCGCAGCTACTGCCCGAGTTCCAGGGGCCGGAGCCGTTGCCGAGCGAAGGCCCGGGGGAGGTGGACCCTCCGCCACCGGTTCCGCGGCCTGACCCCGATCTCGACCGGCGGTTCAGCGAGCTGATTCGGGAGGCGGACGTCGCGGGCGCCCTCGAAGAGAAGAGGGTAGACCATGAGTTGCCAGCGCTGCTGCGCGCCGGCCTGACGGCCTGGGCGGAGGAGAACGCGGCGGCGGGTGACTTCTCGGTGGATCCACTACCTGGCAGAAACCCCTTGGTGCACGCTCGCTTGCGCCGGATGGTCGATGCGGACACGGACGACGAGGTGCACTGGTCGTTCCGGGCCATCCTGAACGCGAACGCGGTGGCGGCGCTCCACCGGCTGCGGGCCGCCGTGACGGCGTCCGGGCTCGAGCTCTCGGCGGAGCGGAGGCGGCTGTTCATCCTGCGCAACGGTGAGTGGTCCCACGGCAGGAAGACCCGGCAGGCGGTCGAGGGGCTCAGGGCGCACGGCGGCACCGTCGCAGAGCTGCTCGAGGCCGACCTCAGGGTGTTCCGGGCCCTGCAGCAGCTTGGCGAAGAGCGGCCGCAAGGGCTTGCCGAGTGGCTCCGGACGCATCGGCACGCGAGCCGGACGGCACTGCTCGCACCCTTGGACCCCGAGCCCGCCACCGGCGAGGCGCCGGCCGAGGCCGCACCGCCCGCAGCGGCAGGACCGCCCACGCCAGCCACATCGTCGAAGCCCGCCGTAGCGCCCGAGGCTACTGCACCGCTCGAGGTTTCTGCCGTGCCCGAGCCCGCCACGTCGTCCAAGCCGGCCGCGGCGTCCAGGGCGGCCGACGACGATTCCATTCTCATCGGCGTCGGGGACGACACGGGGCGACCGGTGACCGTGTCCCTCGAGGACCTCCGGCGGCATACGGTGATCTTCGCGGGCTCCGGCTCCGGCAAGACCGTGCTCGTCCGCCGGCTCATCGAGGAGTGCGCGCTGAAGGGCGTCTCGGCCGTGGTGCTCGATCCGAACAACGACCTTGCACGACTCGGTCTGGCGTGGCCCGAGCCTCCCCCGGGCTGGCTCGACGGCGATGCGGAGAAGGCGGCAGCCTACCTTCGCGACACCGAGGTCGTCGTGTGGACACCGCGCCTGACCGCGGGCCGCCCCCTCTCGTTCGCGCCGCTGGGCGGCCTGGGCGACGTGGCGGACGACCCCGATGAGTTCGAGATCGCGCTCGACAGCGCTGTCGCCGCCCTGATTCCTCGCGCGGGCCTGCCCGCATCCGGCGCGCGGCTGACTCGGGGCCGAGCGGTGCTGAAGGAGGCCCTGAGCGGCTACGTGCGATGCGGCGGCGGGGATCTGAAGGGATTCCTCGGCTACCTGTCGGCGTTGCCGGAGGGCGTCAGTCGGCTCGCAAGCGGCGAGAAGCTCGCCGCGGAAATCGCCCAGACGCTGCTGGCAGAGACCGTGAACGATCCCATGCTGGGTGGCGCCGGCGAGCCCGTCGAGCCGTCGGTCCTGCTCCAACCGGCGGGCGGCCGGCGTGCCCGCATCTCGGTGATCAGTCTCGTCGGACTGCCCAACGACGACCAGCGCCAGCACTTCGTCAACCAACTGCAGATGGCGCTGTTCGCCTGGGTCAGGAAGCACCCCGCCGGCGACCGTCCGCTGGGCGGCCTGTTCGTCATGGACGAGGCGCAGACCTTCGCGCCTTCGGCGGGCCGTACGGCCACCACGGGCAGCACGCTGGCCCTCGCCTCCCAGGCACGCAAGTACGGCCTCGGCCTGATCTTCGCCACACAGGCGCCGAAGGGACTGCACAACCAGATCCCCGGCAACGCGACGACGCAGTTCTTCGGCCTGCTCAATGCGCCTGCGCAGATAGCGGCCGCGCAGGAAATGGCCGCCCAGAAGGGCGGCGATGCGCGCGGCATCGCGCGGCTGCGGCCCGGGCAGTTCTTCGCGGCCAGCGACGCCGTGGCGTTTCAACGCCTGCGCAGCCCGATGTGCCTGAGCCACCATCCACGGAGCCCGATGACCCGGGAAGACGTCCTGGAGCTGGCTCGCGCGCGGTGACCCGCGCAACGATGCCGAGGTCGGGCTACACTGGATTGCTGCTGGAGCGCCATCGTGGGTCGCATAGCTGTCGAAGCCATCATCGAGAACGGAACCGATTCGAACTTCCGCGTTCGTTGCGACGCCCTCGTCGACACCGGCGCCGCGTACTTGACGCTGCCCAACGTCTGGCGCGACCGGCTGGGAACGCTCACGACGCTCGACACGGTCGCTGTCGAAACCGCAAACCAGTCCGTCGTGAGCGGTGACATCTGCGGACCGGTACTCCTGCGCATGGAGCACTTCCGGCCGGTTCTGACCGAAGTGCTGTTCATCGAGATGGATCCGGCCGACGGCCAGTACGAGCCGCTGATCGGCTACATCCCCCTTGAACAGGCGCAGGCCGTGGTGGACCTCGCGGGACACCGTCTCGTCAAGGTGGGTCGGGTCGACCTGAAGTAGCCTCGCCCGGCGGCGGATGCGGTGGGCGAGACTCTCCGCAGTCGGATGTCCGTCGGGGGGGCAAGAGGTCGCGCTCGCCGTCCGCCGCGTGCTGCGGGACATCGGCCTGCAGGCGCCGGAGCTGCTCGTCTTCAACCAGATCGATCGCCTGCAAGCCGGCGAGGGCGCTGCGCTGGCGCGCCGGCACGGCGGCGTCGCGGTGTCCGCGCTCCAGCGCACCGGCCTGCGAAGCCTGCTGGCGCGCGCCGAAGGGATGCTCTGGGCGGACGGCGAGCGCGACCTCTTGCCCC
>CAZMWA010000071.1:0-8386 GCA_964569405.1 uncultured Vicinamibacteraceae bacterium
CGGAGGGGCGGGGCTCCGCCTCCCGGAACCCCCGCGCGCTACATGCTGCACGTCGGCACCGTCGAGCCGCGCAAGAACATCGAGCTGCTGCTCGGCGTGTGGGAGTCGTGGGTGGCCGAGGACCCGGCGGCCCCGGCGCTCCTGCTGTGCGGCCGGCGCGGCTGGAAGAGCGACGCGCTGCACGCGGCGTTCGACCGCGCGGCCGCGGCCGGCTGGCTGCATCATCCCGGCTATGTCGACGACGATGCGTTGGCTGCCCTCTACCGCGGAGCGCTCGCCGTCGTCGCTCCCTCGCTGTACGAGGGCTTCGGCCACCCACGACTCCCACACGCCGAGCAGCAGCTCGATGTTCTTGCGCGGCTCGACGGTGCCGACGTGCAGCATGTAGCGCGCGGGGGTTCCGGGAGGCGGAGCCCCGCCCCTCCGCGTCGACAGGTGACCCGGACCGTGGTGAATCGCGGTGACCCGCGCCGCCCCGACCGCCTCGGTCGCGAGGATCTCGTTGCGAACCGTGTGCGATACCGTGATCACGGCGCTGGCGCGGGCCAGCGTGCGATGGAACCGTGCGTCGAGGGCGGCGCGCGTCTCCTCGCGAACCGTCCCCGGCAGCCGGCGGAACGCGAGGTCGTGGACCGTCGCCACGGTCGCTCCGCGAGCCAGCCGAAACGCCCGCGGCAGGATGAAGTTCGGCGCGAAGAGCACGGCGTTGCACTGCAGGGCGAAGATCAGCGGCTCCATCAGCCGCAGGACGCGCAGCACGCTGCGCCGCCGACCCCACCTTCCAGGCGGCGCCAACCCCGTCACCATCTCGATGGCCGGGCCGCGGGGCGGGTCCACGACCGGCCCCGGCGCGTCCGGGTTGGGAAACAGCGTCGGTCCGTAGAGCCGCAGGCGCAACCCCTCGGCGGCGGCCAGGTGCCGGAGGAGCTCGTACAGGTACCAGCCGACGCCGGTCAGCGGTTCCCAGAAAGCGCGGATGTCGACCGCGACGGTCAGCCGGCCGTCCGTCGAGCCGGCGGCCGCGGCGCCCAGCCGCCGCAGCCAGTCGCACGCCGCGCGGATGCTCGCGGCGGCCCGTTCCCGGCGCGCGCGGATGCCGTTCTCCTTCGGCGGCTCACCCGAAACGACGTGCGCGGACCCGGACACGCCGTGGATTCTAGAGGCTCGCGCCGCAGAACGCAGCGATGCGGAGCCTGAGGCGCAAGGTCATGGAGTGGGGGGATGGGCAAGAACTCCGAGCCTGCGAGGCGTTTCGGGACGCGAGGCCAAACCCGTCGCCGGGCTCGGTGTTCGACCCCATCCCCGCGTCTCGGAGCTCCCGTCACGAGCTGTTGGAACATAATGCTCCGCGTCGACACATCATCAGGCACGCGTATCAGGGGGGAGCACGCAGATGACTCGCAGATCCGGCACGGCATTCCTCAGGCTCGTCGCACTCGTCGCCGCGGCCGCGTTCGTCGCAGCCGTCACCGTGGAGACGCAGGAACCGCGCAACCCGCGCAACGTCGAGGAGTTCGACGCCATGTTCCAGGAGTTGAACAACTGGGGCCGCTGGGGCTCCGACGACGAGCTCGGCACGATGAACCTGATCACGCCGGAGAAGACGCGCGAAGCGGCGGCGCTCGTGCAGCGGGGCATCACCGTCTCGCTGGCGCACAATCCGATGCCGGACGAGGCGGTGGACAACCCCGACGCCGCGTTCAACCACACGATGGGCGCGTCGTTGCGGAGCGATACGTACGAGTTCCGGTACCACGGCTACGGCGTCAGCCACATCGACTCGCTCTGCCACTTCCTGTGGAACGACCGGATGTACAACGACATCCCGCCGTCGGCGAGCTCGCTGGAGGAGGGTTGCGGCAAGCTCGGCATCCAGAACCTGAAGCAGGGCATCGTCACCCGCGGCATCCTGCTCGACTTCGCGCGCCTGAAGGGCGTGCCGTACCTGGAGCCGCAGACGCCGATCTACGTCGAGGACATCGAGGCCTGGGAAGAGATGGCCGGGGTCACGGTCTCGCCGGGCGACGTCATCTTCGTGCGGACCGGCCGCTGGGCGCGCCGCGCCGCGCTCGGGCCGTGGCAGGTCTCGGGCAACAGCGCCGGGCTGCACGCGTCGGTGCTGCCCTGGATCAAGGAGCGCGGCGTCGCCATCGTCGGCAGCGACGCGGCCAGCGACGTGATGCCGTCGCTGGTCGAGGGCGTCACCCAGCCGGTCCACACGATGCTCATCGCCGGCTTCGGCACGCACATCTTCGACAACATGGATCTGGAAGCGCTCGCCGAGACGGCGGCGCGGGAGAACCGCTGGGAGTTCATGCTGACCGCCGGGCCGATCCCGGTCGAGGGAGGCACCGGCTCACCGCTCAACCCGATCGCGATCTTCTAGACGCAGACCACGGCGCCGGGCCGGTGCAAGCGCACCACCCGGCGTCACGCGTTCTCCACGGACGTCCGGCGTCGCAGCACGGGCCCGGGCGTCCGCCCACTCTGGGCCAGTCAACGAGCGACGGGCTCGCGATCGAGCCCGTCAGATCTCCGCCAGGCGCCCGGTGCTGTCGCCGAGGTGGTCGCGGTGGACGTCCACCTTGTCCAGGATCGACAGCAGCAGGTTGGTCAGCGGCGTGCCGCCCGCACAGGCGACGTGCCGTCCGCCCCGCAGCCGTCCGCCCGCGCCGCCGGCCAGCAGCACCGGCAGATCTGTGTGCAGGTGCAGGTTGCCGTTGCTGATGCAGCCGCCGTACAGCAGCAGCGCATGATCGAGCAGCGTGCCGTCGCCGTCCGGCGTCTCGCGCAAACGGTCCAGAAAGTAACGGAACAGGCTGACGTGGTACGTGTTGATCTTCGCGTGCTTCGCCACCTTGTCGGGCGCGTTGCCGTGATGCGAGATGGCGTGGTGCGGGTCGGGCACGCCGATGTGGCTGTAGGTGCGCGTCGACGCTTCCCGCGCGAGCATGAACGTGCTGACGCGCGTGACGTCGGTCTGGAAGGCCAGCACCTGCAGGTCGTACATCAGCTTCACGTGGTCGTCGAACAGCTCGGGCACGCCGACCGGCATCTCCGGCAGCTCGATGTGCTCGCCGACGCGCGCCTCCACCTTCCGGACGCGCTGCTCCACGTCGCGCACGCTGTCCAGGTACTCGGCGACGCGCGCCGCGTCGGCGGCGCCGAGCCGGGTCCGCAGGCGGCCCACCTCGCCGACGATGGCATCCAGGATGCTCCGGTCCCGCTCGAGCTGCCGCCGGCGCGCTTCCGCACCGAGCCCCTCCCCGAACAGGCGCTCGAAAACGACGCGCGGGTCGGTCTGCATCGGCAGCGGCGTCGTCGCCGTACGCCACGACAGCGTGTTGACGTAGCTGCACGAGTAGCCGATGTCGCACCCGCCGACGGCGGTGAAGTCCTCGGCCGCCACTTCCAGCGAGCGCAACTGCGTGTCGCGGCCCAGCTCGTCGGCCGCCAGTTGGTCGATCGTCTTCGCGCCGCGAACGTCGGCCCCCTGCGTGCGCTTGGGGTGCACGCCGGTCAGCCAGACCGCGCTGGCCCGCGCGTGGTCGCCGGAGCCCTCGCCCTCGGCCGCCTCAGCCGGGCGCGAGTCGAGACCCGACAGCACGACCAGCCGGTCGCGGTGCGGCTCCAGCGACGCGAGAATCGGCGGCAGGTCGAACGCCGTGCCGGCCGCGGCCGGCGTCCACTGCTCCATGATCGCCCCGTTCGGAATGTACGAGAAAGCGAGCCGGCGCACCGGGGCGGCCGCAGTGCGGGACATCGCCGACAGGGCGGGCACCATGGCGTCGAGCAACGGCAGCGCCAGCGTCGCCCCGGCGCCGCGCAGGAACGTCCGCCTCGGCAAGGCCTTCTTGGTGATGATCATCTGCGTCGCTCCCTCCGGTCCTCCGACGATGCTCCGCCTGCCGGCTACGGCACCGCCGCCGTGGTGCCCGCCGTCTCATCCGCAGCGGGCCGCTTCACTTTCTTTCGAAACGCATCGCTCATGACGACGCCTGCGACGACCGACGAAAACCGATAGTCCTGCTCGGCGGCCCGCGCGACGATTCGGCGGACGGCGGGGGCGTCGTAGTACTCCATTCCCCGGCCGATGGCATAGGTCAGCAGCTTCCGCGTGAACGTCTCGACGAACGTCCCGGGCCGCTTCAGAATCGCCTCCCGCAACTCGCTCGGACCGTCGAACGCCGTCCCGTCGGGCAGCACGTCGGAAGCGTCGATCGGCTGCCCGTCGGCGCCGGTGCCGCGCCAGCGGCCGATGGCGTCGAAGTTCTCCAGCCCGAACCCGTACGGATCCATGCGCGCATGGCACGTGGCGCACGCGGGATTCGCGCGGTGCCGCGTCAGGCGCTCGCGGATGGACAGGCCCTCGGCGCTGCCCGTGTCCTCCAGGTCCGGCACGTCCGGCGGCGGGGGCGGCGGGGGTGCGCCGAGCAGGTTCTCGAGAATCCAGTTCCCGCGCAGCACCGGGGAGGTCCGCGTCGCGTAGGAGGTGACCGTCAGCACGCTGCCGTGGCCCAGCAGCCCGCGCCGCGCCGCGTCGGTCACGGGCACGCGGCGGAACCGGTCGCCGTAGATGCCCCGCATCCCGTAGTGGCGCGCCAGGCGCTCGTTCACGAACGTGTAGTCGGCGGTCAGCAGGTCGAGGACGCTGCGATCCTCGTCCATGATGCTCTCGAAGAAGAGTTCCGTCTCGCGCTGCAGCGCACGGCGCAGGTTGTCGTCGAAGTCGGGGAACGTCGGCGGGTCGGGATGGGTGTTGCCCAGGTTCCGCAGATACAGCCACTGCCCGGCGAAGTTCTGCACCAGCGCCGCCGCGCGGGGATCGGCCAGCATGCGCCGCACCTGCCGCCTCAGCTCCGCCGGGTCGGTCAGGCGCCCGCCCTCGGCCGCCGCCAGCAGCTCTTCGTCGGGGATGCTGCTCCAGAGAAAGAACGACAGCCGCGACGCGAGCTCCAGGTCCGCCAGCGGATAGACGGCACCGGCCTCGACCGCGGCGGGCTCGGCCTCCAGACGGAAGATGAACTGCGGGCTGGCGAGGACGAAGCGCAACGCCAGCTCGATGCCCGCCTCGAAGCCGCCGTCGCGGCTGCCCTCCCGGTAGAAGTCGATCAGCCGATCGAGCTCCGGCCCTTCCAGCGGACGCCGGTAGGCCACGCGACCCAACCGCGAGAGAATCGAGCGGGCGCACGGCAGCTCGTCGGCGCGAGCGTCGGGGCGGCAGGTGAAGATGCGCCGCCGGCTCGGCGTGTCCTCAGGCCGCACGGCATCGAACGGCCC
The DNA here is from genome assembly GCA_964569405.1 of uncultured Vicinamibacteraceae bacterium. Classification (GTDB taxonomy): domain Bacteria; phylum Acidobacteriota; class Vicinamibacteria; order Vicinamibacterales; family UBA8438; genus JAAXGX01. The sequence continues at coordinate 5,281 of CAZMWA010000071.1, forward strand.
GGCGATCAGCACGCTGTCGACGTCCGGCAATCCCCGCCGGCTGCTCGTACCCACGAAGCTGCGGAGAAACGGCCTCGCAACCTCTTCCGACAGCGCCGCGGGCCGGCCTACGAACGCGGCGACGATCTCGTGACGTCCGGCCGCAATCGGCAGCCGCACGCGCATCGACTCGTCCGCGGTGAACGCCTTCGTGGCGGTCTGGCCGGGGTTCTGCTCGTTGACGACGATCGGCACGTAGGCGTCCTCGCTGCCGACCGGAAACACGGCGACCCGCGCGCCGTCCAGCGTCAGCTCGACCCGATGCTCCTCGCCGATCCCGCGGATGGCGCCCACCGCGGTCCGCCGCAGCCGCACGCGAATCTCGTACTCGGCATCGACCGGGAAGTGCTCCGCGACGCGGACGCCGCCCCGGGTGCCGAGCGGCAGGTCGCGCAGGTGGTAGTCCTGGGTCAGGTCCTCGGGCGTCTTGCGGGTGACGGTCGCGGCCGGGATCGCCGGGCTGCCGACCGCCAGGCGGCTGACCTTGCGCGCCGTGGTGACGTAGCTCTCGATGAGCAGGGGCGACACCCCCAGGGCGTCCGCGATGTTGTCGAAGCCGTAGGTGGAGTCGTCGGCGGGCAGTGCGCTGACGTCTGCGTCGACGCCCAGCAGGTCGCGCACCGCGTTGCGGTACTCGGTGCGGTTCATCCGGTGCAGCAGCGGGCGTCCCGGGTTGGGGCGCGCGAGCGCGGCCGTATCGAGCGTCGTCTCCAGCCAAGACGCGAAGGCGTCGTATGCAGTCGCGGCCGGCCGCGGGCGCCCGACCGGCGGCATTGTCCGGCTGCGGAGCTTCTGCACCACCTTCTCCCACAGCTCGGGGTGGGCGGCGACGTGCGCCGCGGAGACCTCGACCGCGTCCAGAGCAAGGCCGGCGGTCCGCAACCGGCCGTTGTGGCAGGTCACGCAATAGCGCTGCACGAGCGCGGCGTGGTCGTCGGGCGCCGCCGCGGCGGGTGCGGCGCCCACGGCTCGCGGCGCCTGCACCAAGGCCGTTGGCGCGGCAGCCACGGCGGCCTGCGACGCCTCGGCAGGAGCGATGCCGGTCAGCAAACTTCCGGCCAGCAGACTGCCGGCCAGCCGCGCCAACCCGGCGTGTCGCAGTAGCCGGACGCGCCGTCCGACTGCCATCGTCACCTCCGTGCTCCGCGGCGTCGCCGCAACGACGGACGGCTCACCCCGAACAGCCCGCCGTCCGATCGACATCTTCATTTCCGTGCCTCGCACACTCCGCATCAGATCAACGGGAGGCCGCGCGATCCGCCTCTTCGGGCGCCGGAGTCGGCTCGGCGCCCAGCTCCCGCAGCAGCGCCGCCGCGCTGTCGCGCCGGATCACGCTGGCCACCTGGTTGAATCCCTGCTCGGCGAGATCCAGCGGGTTCCGTTCCAGCTCGTCCTGAAAGTCCGTCCGGGCGCCGGCTTCGACCAGGCGCCGGATGATGCTGTTCGCGGCCCGGTAGACCGCGCCGTGCAGCGCCGTCTGGCCGTTGGCGTTGCTCGCGTTGACGTCGACGCCGGCCTCCAGCGCCATCCCGACCGCTTCGAGCGCATTCCGCTCGGAGCGGAACGGCCGCGATCCTTCGACGTACCCCACCCCGGCGGCCAGCATCGCGGCCGTGTTGTTGGCGTAGGTCGCCAGCCGCTCATCCGCGCCGTGCGCGGCCAGCACCCGCATCGCCTCCACGTCGGCCGCCTGGGCGGCCAGCAGGTACGGCGTCGCCCCGCCCAGGTTGACCCGGTTGTCCATGAGGGGCCGGCCGGCGCTGAAGATGCCCTCGTCGGTCCACCGCTCGTGCACTATCGGCACCGGCTCGGTCCGGGCGTTGGGATCCGCGCCGCGCTCCAGGAGCATCCGCATCAGCTCCAGGCCGTCGAGCTGGGAATGATCCCGTCCCGTGCCGTCGACGAACTGGTTCGCCACGCGGCGCTGCGGCGCCCGGGCGCGCACCAGGTCGTGCAGGATGCTGTTGCCTTGACCGTCGCGCGCGTCCGGGTCGGCGCCCGCTTCGACGAGCATCGCCGCCGACGTGTAATGGCCGACGGTCACGGCCATGCTCAGCAGACTTCCCGTGGCGGGCTCGCGGCCGGCGGCCAGCGCGGCGGGGTCCGGTATGCGCGCGTTAACCTCGGCGCCCGCCGCAATGAGAAGTCGCAGCGCGTCGCGGGCGTCCTGGCGCACCGCGAACATCAGCGCCGTGAAGCCGCCCGTCGAGGAAGCATCGACGGTAGCGCCGGCCTCGAGCAACAGGTTCATGACCGGGACGTGGTTCTCGGCGGCAGCCCACATCAGCGGGGTCTGGCCCCGCCAGGCATCCACCGAGTCGATGTCGGCCCCGCGGGCAAGCAGCGCCCTGACCGCGGCGACACGCCCGGTGCGCGCGCAAGTCAGGATCGGAGGCTCCCCGGTCGGCGCCAGATGGGGGTCCGCGCCCGCGTCCAGCAGGCGCGCCACCACGGCCGGACTGGCGTTGGCGCAGGCAAGCGCGAGCGGGGTGGATCCGTTCCGGTTGACGGCGTCGGGGTCCGCACCGGCTTCGAGAAGCAGGGCTGCCAGCTCGGCATCGTCCCCGTAAGCCGCCCAGTGCAACGCGGTAGTGCCGTCCACCTGCGCGGCGTCTGCGTCTACGCCGTCCTCCTGCAGCAGGCGCGCGACCGCGGCGCGATCACCTGCACGCGCCATCTCCGGCAGCCGGGAATCGGGCTCGTTGCCCTGGAGCCCGGGGCTGGCGAGCGGCAGCAGCAGGAGCAATGACGCGAGCCTTTCTGGCTTTCCCATAGTGCATTGCCCGTTACGCTCGTCTGCCAAAGTCCGACCACACATGCACGGTGCCGGCCTGGCGCCGCGCGCAACACGCGGAATCCCGCATCCTATCCGACCGGCGCCCGCACAATCAACGGTTCGTAGTGCGTCAGGTCAAAGTGACGCACTACCCAACGGTTGTCTACGTAGGCTCGGCGGCGTCCGGGTGATTCCTGCGACGCAGGCTCCCGGCGCTTCAAAGCGCCGCGATCCGGGCGCGCAGATCGACCACCTCGGTGTCCGGCAGCATCGTGATGCCGTGGTCGATCC
>CAZMWA010000072.1:0-3707 GCA_964569405.1 uncultured Vicinamibacteraceae bacterium
CAACTGGTCGATGCGCTCCTCGAGCTCGCGCCGGCCCAGCGAGGGGCGCATCGCGGCCGCGACCAGCGCCGCCGGCAGCACCTTGGCGAGCCGCCCTATCTCCGACCGCAGGCGCCGGGCGAGCTGCACCATCGCGCGCCGGCTGTCCGGGTCGTAGGCGCCGAGCTGAATCGGCGCGCCGAAGCTCACGACGGCCCGGCTCTGATACCCGACGGCGCAGCGGGCCATCTCGGCCACCTCGAGCGCGAACGGCCGCTGGCGGCGCTTGACCCGCTGGCGCGCCAGCACGGCGTCCTCGAGGACGAAGTCGTAGGCGACGGCGACGGGCACGACGACGGCGTCGGCGCGGCGCGCCTGCGCGGCCGCGTGCAGCAGACCGGTCTTGAACGGCTTCAGCTCCCCGCTGTAGCTGCGCCCGCCCTCCGGGTAGAGGAACAGATCGTGGCGCCGCAGCACCTCGGAGACGTACGCCTTGAGGGTTGCCAGATAGGCCGGATCCCGCATCTCGCGGCGGATCGGGATGGCGCCGGTCACGTGCCGGTGGAGGCAGCCGAGGGGGCCGCCGAACAGGTTGATGCCGGCGGCGATCACCGGCGGGCGCACGCGGTGGTCGTCGAGGATGATCGGCTGGACGAGATAGTCGAGATGGCTCCTGTGGTTCGAGGCGTAGATGACGCGCCGGCCGGCGCCGACCGCGGCCTGCGCGCGCTCGACGTGCTCCTGGCGGCGGTCGATCTTGCGGAGAATGGGATAGAGCGGATGCTGCAGGGCGCGGTACATCCGGTAGCGCTGGGTGGTCCGCAGCTCGTGCAGGTAGCCGTGCACGCGCTGCGCGGCCTGCCGGGCCGATTCGCCCCCGCCGCCCCGGAGGTAGCGCGAGACCTCCTGTCGTGAGAGCACCGCCGCGGTGATCTCATCCTGCCGCACGGCCGAACTATAGCACGGCGCCGCGCCGGTTCCGGCCCGCGGATCCGGGGCGTTCCGCTCGCATATAATGGACGCGCTTGCCCACCCCAGCGCCACGCTCCGAGGGCCCCACGCCCACGCTGCTCCCCCGCGTTGCCACGGCGCTGCTGCTGCTGTTCGTGTTCCTGATCGGCGTCAAGGGGCTGGGCTCCGGGTTCAGGCTGCTCGGCGAGGACCTCATCGGCAGCTTCTTCGCGGCCACCGAGAATCCGTTCGTCGGCCTGCTGGTCGGCCTGCTGGCCACCACGCTGGTCCAGAGCTCGTCGGTGACCACCTCGATGATCGTGGCGCTGGTGGCGGCGCCCGAGCATCCCCTGCCGCTCGCCAACGCCATCCCGATGGTGATGGGCGCCAACATCGGCACGACGGTGACCGCGACGGTCGTCTCGCTGGCCCACCTCGGACGCCGGGACGAGTTCGAGCGGGCGTTCCCGGTGGCCATCTGCCATGACACCTTCAACTACTTCAGCGTGCTCGTCCTGCTGCCCTTCGAGCTGGCGACGGGCTACCTCCGCCAGGCGGCCGTGTGGCTGGCCGGGACGCTGGGCGGCGTCGGCGGGGTCGCGTACGAGAGTCCGCTCGATGCTGCGCTGAGCGCGGGGTTCGCGCCGTTCGTGGCGCTGGCCGGGGCCGTCTTCGCCGCGCCGCAGGGGCAGGCGGTGTTCCTCATCGCGGTCAGCGGGCTGTTCATCTTCTTTGCCCTGTTCCTGCTCGTGAAGGTGCTGCGGACCGCGCTCCACACGCGCGTCGAGAGCACGCTGAACGACGCCCTCGGGCGCAGCGCCGTGCTCGCGATGCTCATCGGCGCGGCGGTGACGGTGATGGTGCAGTCGAGCTCGATCACCACGTCCGTGCTCGTGCCGCTCGGCGGCGCCGGGCTGCTGCGGCTGGAGCAGGCCTTCCCGGTCACCATCGGCGCGAACATCGGCACCACCGTCACGGCGCTGCTCGCGGCGCTGGCCGTCTCCGGGCCGCACGCCGCCGAGGGCCTGCAGATAGCCCTCGTGCACCTCCTGTTCAACCTCAGCGGGCTGGCCATCATCTATCCGGTGCGGCGCATCCGGCGGGTGCCGCTCGACGTGGCGCGCGGGGTCACGCGCCTGGCGCTGCGGTCGCGCAAGCTGACGGTCGTCTGGGTGGCGCTGCTGTTCTACGGCCTGCCGAGCCTGTGCATCGCCATCGCGCGCTGGCTGCCGTGACCTGACGACATGGCGCGGACATCCGAGGTGGTCGTCGTCGGCGCCGGGATCATCGGCTGCGCGGTGGCCTACGAGCTGGCGCGCCGCGGCGCCCGCGTGCAGGTCATCGATCGGCGCCAGGTGGGGCAGGGCGCCACCCAGGCGTCGGCCGGCGTGCTGGCGCCGTATCTCGAGGCGCACGAGCGCCCGCTGGTCGAGCTCGGCGCGCGCAGCCTGGCGCTCTACGACGAGTTCGTCGCGCGCGTCGTCGAGGATTCGGGCGCCGCGGTGCAGTACGTGCGCAGCGGCACGCTGGAGGTGGCGGACGGCGCGGCGTCGTTCGCCCGGCTGCAGGCCAGGGGGCGCGCGTACGGCGCAAGCGGGGTCCCGGTCGAGGTGCTCGCGGGGGCCGCCCTGCGCGCGGCCGAGCCCCGGCTCGCGGAGCACATCGCCGGCGGCCTGCTGGTGCATCCGCACGGGTTCGTCGGCGCGACCGACCTGGCCGGCGCCCTGCAGCGCGCGGCCGCCGCCCACGGCGTGACGTTCGTCACGGCGACCGCGGTGGCGCGGGTGTCGCGGCAAGGGGGCGAGCTGAGCGTGGACACGGGCGGCGACGTGATCGCCTGCGAGCGGGTGGTGCTGGCGGCCGGGAGCTGGACCGGCCAGGTGGAGGTGGACGGCGGCGAGACCATTCCGGTGCGGCCGGTCCGCGGCCAGTTGCTGCACCTCGGCTGGCCGGCGCGGGCGCTCTCGCGCGTGGTCTGGGCGGCGCACTGCTACCTGGTGCCGTGGACCGACGGCACGGTGCTGGCCGGCGCGACGATCGAGGACGTCGGTTTCGAGGAGCGGGTCACGGTGACCGGGGTCCGGCAGCTCCTGGAGATGGCGCAGGCCATCATCCCGGGCGTGGGCGAGGCGTGGTTCCGGGAGGCGCGCGTCGGCCTGCGGCCGGCCACGCCGGACGAGCTGCCGGTCGTGGGGGCGTCGACCCGTCTGCCCGGGCTGGTCTACGCCACCGGCCACTACCGCAACGGCATCCTCCTCGCGCCGCTGACGGCCGCGCTGGTGGCCGACCTGGTGCTCGACGAGCAGGACGATCCCGCGCTCGGGATGATGGCGCCGTCCCGCTTCGGCGACTCCTGACCGCCGCCTTGCTGCAAGGGAGCCGCGTGGACTATCCTGTCGGACTGTTGCGCCCGGGGGCGGGCGCGCCCTACAGAAGAGCGAATGGCTGAGTTCTCTTGCGACCTGTTGATTGTCGGCGGCGGCGGCGCCGGGCTGCGCGCGAGCATCGCCGCGGCCGAGGCCAGACCGGATCTGGACGTCGCCGTGGTGTCGAAAGTGTACCCGATGCGGAGCCACACGGTGGCGGCCGAGGGCGGCGCCGCGGCGGTCATCAAGCCGGAGGACACCACGGACGCGCACGCCTACGACACCATATCCGGGGCCGACTGGCTGTGCGATCAGGACGTCGTCGAGGCGTTCGTCGAGGAAGCGCCGCGCGAGATGGTGCAGCTCGAGCACTGGGGCTGCCCGTGGAGCCGGGAGCCGGACGGCACCGTG
>CAZMWA010000073.1:0-4990 GCA_964569405.1 uncultured Vicinamibacteraceae bacterium
GTTCAGCGGCCAGGGCGTCGCGCTGGCGGACGCCAACGACCTGACGCCCGAGATCAGGGCGCTCGCCGAGGAGACGATGCGCGGGTTCCGCCTGGGTCCGCTCTACACGCCGCCCGCGATGCGCGGCACGCTGATCCGGCCGATGGTCACCGGCGGCGCCAACTGGGGCGGGGCCGCGTTCGACCCGCGGACCGGCTGGCTCTACGTGCGCGCGTCGGAGGGCACGAGCGTCATCCAGGTGTGCGAGCGCAGCGACGAGCAGCATCCCACGGCGGACGCCGAGTACGTGGGCGGCAGCGCCTGCACGGAGGCCCGCGAGCGGGCGCGCGCGCGGCTGGGCGCCATCCCGCTGATCAAGCCGCCGTACGCCTGGCTGGCTGCCATCGATCTCAACCGCGGCGAGATCGCCTGGAAGGTGCCGTTCGGCGAGGGCAGCCCCGCCGTCCGCCGGCATCCGCTGCTGGCCGGCGTCGAGCTGCCGGCGCGGCTGGGCACGTACGGCAACAACGGCCCCATGGTCAGCGGCGGCGGCCTGCTGTTCATCGGCGGGGGCGACCCCTACCTGTACGCGTTCGACAAGACCACGGGCGAAGAGGTGTGGCGGGGCGCCACGGCCTTCCCCACCAGCGGCAACCCGATGACGTACCGGACAGGGTCCGGGCGCCAGTTCGTCGCCATCGCCACCGGCGCCGGCCCGGACGCCGCGCTCGTCACCTTCGCCCTGCCCGAGTAGACAACCACCGAGGGAGATTCCGCATGGCCCGTCCGACACTCTCGTGCCTCATCGCGGTTTGCCTGCTGGCCGGATTCGCGGCCGCCGTCCCGGCGCAGCTCGCCAGCTTCGAGCCGATCACCGACGCCGAGCTGCTCGACCCGAACCCGGGCGACTGGCTCAACTGGCGCCGCACGATCGACGGCCAGGGCTACAGCCCGCTCGACCAGATCGACCGCGAGAACGTCGGGAACCTCCAGCTCGTCTGGTCGTGGGAGACGCTGGCCGGCACCGACGAGGTCACGCCGCTCGTCCACGACGGCGTCATGTACATCCCCAGCCGCAGCGGCGTCGTGGCGCTCGACGCGGTCACCGGCGACGAGCTCTGGGCCCACCTGCGCACCGGCCGGCCGATGCCGTCCAACCCGGATCTGCCCACCAACCGGCAGCCGGGCCTGGCCCGGCGCAACATCGCCATCTACGACGACAAGATCTACGCCGGCACGAGCGAGGCGCAGCTCATCGCGCTCGACGCCCGCACCGGCGAGGTCGTGTGGGAACAGCAGGTCGCCGACAACGAGCTCGGCTACCGCTACACGAGCGGACCGATCATCGTGAAGGGCATGGTGGTCGCCGGCATCACGGGCTGCGAGTACTACAAGAACGACGTCTGCTTCATCTCGGCCCACGATGCGCAGACCGGCGCCCAGTTGTGGCGCACCTCCACGGTGGCCCGCCCCGGCGAGCCCGGCGGCGACACCTGGGGCGACCTGACGCTCACGTTCCGGGCCGGCGCCGACGCCTGGATCCCCGGCAGCTACGACCCGGACGCCGACCTCATCTACTGGTCCACCGCCCAGCCCAAGCCATGGGCCAGCGCGCAGCGCGGCACCGAGGGCGCGGCGCTCTACTCCAACTCGACGCTGGCGCTCGACCCTGAGACCGGCGAGATCCGCTGGTACTTCCAGCACATTCCCGCCGAGACGCACGACCTCGACGAGGTGTTCGAGCTGGTCGTCGTCGACCGCGGCGACCGGCGGGCGCTGTACAAGATGGGCAAGATCGGCGTCCTGTGGGAGCTCGATCCGCAGACCGGCGAGTACCTGGCCGCCCACGACCTCGGCTTCCAGGACATCGTCGACCTGCATCCGACGACCGGCCAGGGCATCCTGCGCCGCGAGCGCATCCCGCAGCTCGACGTCCCGGTGGACTACTGCCCCGGCCCGGGCGGCCTCAAGAACCTGTGGGCGATGGCCTACCACCCGGAGACCGACGCGTTCTACATTCCGCTGACGCCCGGCTGCGCCCACTCGGTCTTCGGCCCGATGCCCGAACCGGCGGAGATCGGCGGCGGCGGCGTCGGCCCCAACGACCGGCGCTTCCTGGCCCATCCGCAGAGCCCCGACCACCTCGGCATCTTCGTGGCGCTGCACAGCCGGACCGGGGAGGTGCTGTGGCGCCGCCCCAGCAAGCTGCAGTACGGCACGTCGGCGCTGACCACCGGCGGCGGGCTCGTGTTCGTCGGCAACCTCGACCGCCACGTCTACGCCCTCGACGCCCGCAACGGCGACGTCCTGTGGCAGACGCGCACGCCGACCGCGGCCGACGGCTTCCCGATCACGTACGCCGTCGACGGGCGCCAGTACGTCGCGATACCGTCCGGCCCGGGCTGGTTCCTCGCGTGGCGCAACGCCGAGCTGGTGTTCGACGACGTACGCCGGCCCCGCACCCGCGGCTCCGTGATGCACGTCTTCGCGCTGCCGTGACGCCGGCCGGCCGCCAGGCGACGCAAGGCTTGACCGCCTCGACCACGGTTGCCGGGGGGACGTGGCATCCGCCAGACGGGAGGTAGTCGGTGCCCGCTGAAACTCTGGAAATGATGCTCGGGACGCTCCGCAGGCACAGAAGATATCCTGCCGAGTCGGTTCAGCGCGACCTTTCCGGCGTACGGGTCGTGTTCACGGGTGGCACGGACGGCATGGGGCGCGCGGCGGTCGGGCGGCTCGCGAAACTGAACGCGGACCTCCACATCCTCGGCCGCAACCCGGAGAAGACCGCGCGAACGGTCGAAGAGCTCAACCGGTCGGCCGGAACGACGCGGGCTGTCGCCGTCGCGTGCGACCTGTCGTCGCTCGCCAGCGTCCGAGCCTGCGCCGACACGCTGCTGGAGCAGTGTCCGCGCATCGACCTGCTGATCAACTGCGCCGGCATCAACTCGTGGAAGAGGATCGTCAACGCGGACGGTCACGAAATGAACTGGGCGATCAACTATCTCGGCCCGTTCCTGCTGACGCAACTGCTGCTGGAGCGCATCAAGGCCTCGGCGCCGGCGCGCATCGTCAACGTCTCGTCCGCAGCGGAGAGCGTCGGGCACATCCACTTCGACGATCTTCAACTTGCGCGCAACTGGACCGCGCTCAGGTCGTATGCGCAGGCCAAGCTGGCCACCAACATGGCGACCATCGCCCTCGCCCGCCGCCTCGCAGGCACAGGGGTAACGGTCAATGCGCTCAATCCCGGATTCATCCGCACGGCGCTCCTGCGCGACACCCCCGGCGTGATGGCGATCGGGAAACTTCTGATGAGCTGGCTTGCATCGCCGACGGAAGTCGGAGCAGAGCGGATCCTGACGGTGGCCCTGTCGCCGAAATACGAAGGCGTGAGCGGGCAGTACGTCAACGAGGACGCCCTCCAGCCGCCCAACAGGGAGGCGCTCGACGACGCTGCCGTGGAGCGGCTGTGGTCGCTCACCGAGGCGGCCGTCTGCGCATGACCGCCCCCGGTCACCGTCCGGGGCGGTCCAGCGGTCCTGCGGCCCGCTGATGCGGACGCGGTTGCAAGGAGCTCGCCGTCCGCGTTCGCCCACGTCACGAACGCCGCTATTCGCCCGCGGCGTCCGGGAGGCCGAAGAAGAGCGCGAGCCAGCCCTGCAGATCCTCGTACGCCACGGCCTTGCCGGTCGAATGCAGGTAGGCGCGCATGTTGGCCGAGAAGCCCGCCCCCTCGAAGACGACGATGCCGGGAATCGGCCACGCGGCGATGTCCTGGATGGTCGCGGGAATCTTCTCCTCCGCCGACCCGCCCGTGCCCTGGAACTTGCACTCGATACCGAGGCTGCGTCCCGACGGACCATGGTGCAGCACGAGGTCGATCCGCCGCTCTGCGCCCCAGAGCCGCCTGGCCACGCGGACCTGCGTTCGCACCTGCAACCCGAGAGTGCGCGCGAGAGTCGCCACCGCGCGCTCGAGATCGGCGCCCCTGGTAACCGCGTCCCGACCGTTGGGCATGCTCACGCGGGCCGCGGCGCGACGTTGGTGATCACGTACTCCTCGATGGGCCCCCGGCGCGTCGCGTTGGAGTTGATGGCTCGGCGCGCCGCGACCCGGTAGGTGCGGATGCCCGCGCGCTGTGCGTCGGCGTTGCCGTCGTAGAGGACGGCGATCTCGGGCGCGGTCGAGTTGCTCAGCACCATGTGACAGCGGCGCTCAGCCAGGCGAATCACCACCTCCTGAAGACGCCGCTGGTCGCTCGCATCGAACCGATCGGCGGTGTACGACGTGAACGAAGCCGTGGAGCTCAGCGGCGCGTAGGGCGGATCGAGGTAGACGAAGTCGCCCGGCCGGGCGACTTCGAGCACTGCGTCGTACGGCGAGTAATCGACCTCGGCCCCAAGGGCCGACAGCGCATCGGACGCCTTGCGGAGGTTGTGCTCGTCGCAGATCCTCGGATTCTTGTACCTGCCGCGCGGTACGTTGAACAACCCGCTCGAGTTCACCCGAAAGAGCCCGTTGAATCCGGTCCGGTTCAGATAGATGAGCATGGCGGCCAGCTCCGGTGTGTAGAGCTCGGCCCGCGGCTGGCCGCCGTTGAGCATCTCGGCCCGCGCCGGATTGAACCGGTCCCGAACGCGGTAGTAGTGTTCCTCCGGTGCCTCGAGGCGTTCGGCGGCCAGCTTCCGCAAGTGGGTGATGACGGCCTCGGGCTCGTCGCGAAGCTGCTGCCAGCAACCGATGAGGTCCGGGTTGATGTCGGTCAGCCGGACGCGGCGCGGCTGGACGGCGCCGCGGCTGACCAGGTCGAAGAACACCGCGCCGCTGCCCACGAACGGCTCATGATAGGTCTCGAACCGGGTCGGATAGTAGCGGCGCAGCGCCGGCAGGAGCTGCCGCTTGCCGCCGGCCCACTTCAGGAAGGGGCGCAGCGGTCGACCTCGCGGGGCGGCGCCCCGGCCCGCGGCATCGCTTGCCGACGGTGCAGCACGGGAGCGAGGCATCACAC